>JAFVEU010000203.1 GCA_017475845.1 Lachnospiraceae bacterium
AGGAACGGCTTTCCTTATCAAAGATATGGATTATCACATCGCCGTAGTCCATAAGCAGCCAGTTTGAGTCCCTGTTTCCTTCGGTATTCCTGTGTACTGCACCGATCTTCGAAAGGGCTTCTCCCACGGCCTGCTCCATGGCATCTGTCTGGTTACTGTTATTTCCGGTGGCTATCACAAAATAATCGGCAAAGTCTGAAAGCTCCCTTATGTCCAGGATCTTCACGTCTTCGCCCTTTTTGCTTTCCAGTGCCTCTGCCGCAGCCTTTGCAATATCAATACTTTCCATAAAAATCGTAAGTCTCCTTTGTTGTGGGATCCACGGGTCTCGATCCCTTTGAAAGATATTCCAGGGTATCGGTTAAGATCTTCCTCACCGCATCATCTATGTCCTTAAATGCCATCTCCCTGATCCTCTTAAGGTTCGGAGCCTCTGTCCGGTTTATCTCTATATAGTCCGCCACAAAGACTATCTTTTCCGTAAGGCTCATATCCGGCCGGCCGGTGGTATGATAGCGGATGGCATTCAGTATATCCTTGTCCTTTATGCCGAAATCCTTCTCGGCGAGATAGGCTCCAAGCTTAGAATGTATGAGGTAGGGCGCTCTTTTTTCCACCTCATTCAGTTTTATCCCGTACTGTCTGCAGAGAGCGTACTTTTCTTCATTGGGGATATTCTTGGCGCAGTCGTGGAGAAGTCCCGCGGTAAAGAGCTTTTCCGGATCCAGACCGTAGCACATGGCAAGGGAGGAAGCAAGATAGGCCACTCCCAGAGTGTGCTGGTATCTCTCCTTATCCAGCATCTTCTTTACCTTTTTTTTGATCCCGAGATTCAATTCATTCATAGAGTTTGTTTTCCAGGATGAAGCTTCTCACCTTTTCCGGCAGATAATATCTGACAGACCGGCCTTCAGACACATACTCCCTTATCATGGATGAAGATATTTCGATATCCGATGTACGGAGCAGTTCTATTTTAGCACAATATCTCTCTCTGTAGCTATCAATATCCGACTTTAAGTCATCCGGTGTTTCGTTGTTCCTTACGGCAACAAGCACCGTGCATCCCGAAAAGATCCTCTCCGGATACATCCAGAAGCCCATATCATGCAATGTGTCCGCCCCGGTTATAAAGAAAAACTCACTTTCCGGATCATTCCTCTTAAGCTCATCTATGGTATCCGCGGTATAGGTATTCCCGCCCCTCTTTATCTCCATATCGCATACTTCAAAACGGGAATTGTCCTCCACCGCCAAAGACGCCATCCGGAGCCGTACACTTCCCTCCGGGATCTTCTGGTCCTTCTTTAAATATGAGACCCCGCTTGGCATGATAAGCACCTTATCAAGTGCAAACTGGTCATAAGCCTGCTCTGCTATGATCAGATGTCCGTAGTGTATGGGATTAAAGGTTCCGCCTAAGATTCCGATCCTCATTGACCATCTCCCGGTTTTTCATAAGCCTTGCGGTCCTGGCCCGCTTATTACTCGTAATAATTAAACTGGAAACCGTAGATCTTTACGGTATCCCCTTCTTCTATGCCTGCTTCCTTAAGCTTATCAAGGGCTCCGATATCCTTCATGAATTTCTGGAAGAACATAAAGCCCTTCTCGGAATCCAGATTGGTATACCCGAGCATCTTCTCTATCCTTGGTCCCTCTATGCAGTACATATCCTCTTTTTCGTCATAGGATACGGTATAGGGCAGCTCCTCAGCCACATGCTCCATGGGATCGTATTCACTGTCAAAGAATACGCTGTCCCTGGGAATTTTTGAAAGAAGCTCCCTTACGGCATTAAGCAATTCCCTTAAGCCCTCGCCCGTTGCCGCGGATATGGGGAAGCTCTCTATCCCTTTGGAAGAAAATTCCTTCCTTATCCTGTCTAAGGGGTTTTCCTCTCCCTCCTCCACCTGCACTGCATCCATCTTGTTTGCGGCTATTATCTGGGGCTTTTTGGAAAGATCCACATTGTAGGATGCAAGCTCTTTATTTATGGCATAGAGATCCTCCACCGGGTCCCTCCCCTCCGTGCCTGCGGTATCCACCATATGGATAAGGACACGGCATCTCTCGATATGCCGTAA
>JAFVEU010000204.1 GCA_017475845.1 Lachnospiraceae bacterium
ACGCTTAAAAATGCTTCCTTAGGCACCTCTACGCTGCCGATCTGCCGCATCTTCTTCGTTCCTTCTTTCTGCTTTTCAAGCAGCTTCGTCTTTCTGGAGATATCTCCGCCGTAGCACTTGGCCAGCACGTCCTTCCGCACTGCCTTCACAGTCTCTCTGGCGATGACCTTGCCCCCCACCGCCGCCTGTATGGGGATCTCAAAAAGGTGCCTGGGGATCTCACCCTTCAGCTTTTCGCACATCTTTCTTCCACGCTCATAGGCGCTGTCCTTGAATACTATAAAGGAAAGGGCATCCACATATTCCCGGTTGATCAGGATGTCAAGCTTCACAAGGCTTGAAGGCGCATAGTCCTTTAAGTCATAATCAAAGGAAGCATAGCCTCTGGAACGGCTCTTTAAGGCATCGAAAAAGTCATAGATGATCTCATTCAAAGGGAGCTCGTACTTTAAGAGGACTCTGGTGGTCTCTATATAATCCATGCCTGTCTGGACGCCTCTCCTCTCCTGACATAGCTTGATTATGGCCCCCAGAAACTCTGTGTTCACCATTATCTCAGCCGAGACTATGGGCTCCTCCATATGCTCTATCTCCGTGGGATCCGGCATATTGGCGGGATTCGTAAGCTCAAAGACTTCACCGTCATTCTTATAGATCTTATATACAACTCCCGGAGCGGTGGTCACAAGCTCCAGATCATATTCCCTCTCAAGCCTCTCCACAATAATGTCCAGATGGAGCAGTCCCAGAAATCCGCATCTGAAGCCGAAGCCCAGAGCTGCACTGGTCTCCGGCTCATAGACAAGAGAAGCGTCATTAAGCTGAAGCTTTTCCAGCGCATCCCGGAGATCACTGTATTTTGCGGCGTCAGCGGGATAGATGCCGCAGTATACCATGGAATTCACCTTTCTGTAACCGGGGAGGGCCTCTTCACAGGGATCATCATCCTTTGTGACCGTATCACCCACTCTGGTCTCCTTAAGGTCCTTTATGCTGGCGCAGATATATCCCACCATTCCAGCACTAAGCTCGTCGCAGGGGATAAACTGTCCGGCGCCGAAATATCCCACTTCCACCACATTATCACTTCTTTCCGTGGCCATGAATCGAACCCTGTCTCCCTTTTTCACGGAGCCGTCAACTATCCTTATGAAAACGATTATTCCCTTATAGGAATCGTAAACCGAGTCAAAGATCAGGGCTTTAAGCGGCTTCTCCGGATCCCCCGAAGGCGCCGGTATCTTGCTTACTATATCTTCCAGCACGTCCTCTATTCCAATGCCCTGCTTGGCAGAGATCCGGGGGGCGTCCATGGCTTCTATGCCGATAACGTCCTCTATTTCCGCGGCAACCCTGTCAGGCTCCGCACCGGGAAGATCTATCTTATTAAGTACGGGAAAAACATCCAGGTCATTATCCAGGGCCAGATAAACGTTCGCCAGTGTCTGAGCCTCTATCCCCTGTGATGCATCCACCACCAGCACAGCTCCGTCACAGGCTGCCAGGCTCCTGCTGACTTCATAATTAAAGTCCACATGCCCCGGGGTGTCTATCATATTAAAGATATACTCTTCTCCGTTTTTAGCCTTGTAAACGGTCCTTACGGCCTGGCTCTTTATGGTTATGCCCCTCTCCCGTTCCAGATCCATGTTATCAAGTACCTGCTCCTGCATTTCCCTTCTTGTGAGGAGCCCGGTGCTCTCGATGATCCTGTCCGCCAGAGTGGACTTTCCGTGGTCGATATGCGCAATGATACTGAAATTCCTGATATGCTGCTGATCCATGCTTTTCTGAATCCCTTTTCTTAAATTAAAGATCCTTCAAAACGGCTGCCTATTCCTCAAACTTCACGGTTACGTACCAGCCTCCGCCGTTTCCTTCCCTTACGGAGCTTACGGTTCCGTGTAATGTCTTCAAAGCCTCTCTTTTTTTGAAATTCCCCGACATGGCGATGGCGGGGATGATGGTATAGTAGACCACCAGGCCCCCCTGAAGCTCCGACTCCTCCACATCCACTTCCGCTCCCGGTACTATATGGGAATATTCGATCTCCATTTTGAATTCGATCTCTCTCATGGTAACTGCCTTTGATAAAAACTAACCCCTGAGGTATAGAGGGATACCACAGGGGTAAGGGTCAAATGATATAAATGAAAATAATACTTATCCGATCTTGTTAACAGCCTTGGTAAGACGGGAAACCTTCCTGGAAACGGTTCCCTTGTGGAACAGTCCCTTTGATCCGGCTTTCTCCATCTGTGAAATAGCTTCTTTAAGAGCTGCGTCGGCTGCTGCCTTATCGTTAGCATCTATAGCTGCATAAACCTTTTTAATATAAGTCTTGACAGCAGATTTCTGTGATTTATTCCTTTCAGCTCTCTTGGCGCTGGTAAGGACTCTCTTCTTCGCAGATTTGATATTTGCCAATCTTCTTTACCTCCTTATCCTCAGAATATTGATTATGCTTTTTCCGAGGCCTGACACGTTGGCACGGGGTTTATGCATACTGTGTTATTTTACAAATCCCTCAAATGATTGTCAAGCCCGAAACCGCACTACTTTCACTTCAGTTTTTTCACGGTTTTTTTCTGTCCCGCCCCTCTTTCGCATGCTCATCGGCTTTACGTCAATGATCATTTCCACATATTGTATCTACAATTCAAATGTCAATAGCAAAATTCAAGATTTTGTGATTTCAATCGTTATTTGGTATTTTTCAACAAAAGCAAAATAATATAACAATCCACACAAAACAGCATAAAGAGAATATGTGTTCGGTGGATAAAGTGAATAACTCTGTGAATAAGTATCTTTTCAACATGGATTTTGTGGATAACTTAAAAATAAAAACTCATGTAATAAGAATACAATTTTTTGGCTCATAAAAATTTGTGCATTTTTAAATTTCCTTTATTAGTTGCATTCCGGAACTGTATATCTCTCTTTTATATCCCCTCCCTCCGGAAACAATCGTTACAAAAACCCCCGGAGAGATCTCCGGGGGTGGTGAATGCATATGGATCTTTGATCAGAAGATTCGTCTTACTGCAACAGGCGTTCTGTAGTTCGCGTTGGAAACCTTGATACCTGTTCTTCTGGTGGAAGCGTGTACGATCTGGCCTCCGCCGATGTAGATACCTACGTGACCGGAGTAGCAGACGATGTCACCGGCCTGTGCGTTGGCAAGTCCGCCGGAAACGGCGTAGCCCACACTTCTGTCTCCACCGGAGGAATGAGGAAGCGATACACCGAAGTTCCTGTATACGCTCATTACGAATCCGGAGCAGTCGGTACCGTTTGTAAGAGAAGAACCGCCGTATACATAAGGATTTCCCACAAACTGCAGAGCATAATTGGCAACTGAGGAGCCGTTTCCGCTTCCGCTTGCAACATAGGCAACTCCGCCTCCGGAAGAGCCGCCGGTCTTGCCCTTGCCGCTGTTGCTGTTCTTCCTGTTCCTCTTTGCAGCCTCGGCAGCAGCTCTTGCAGCAGCCTGCCTTTCCTCTTCTTCCTTCTTAAGTCTGGCTTCTTCTTCAGACTTGGACTCGGCACGTACAAATTCCGTGTAGAGCTTAACGTAATCGGTACTTACGTATCCGTCACCTTCTTCTATGGAAACCTTTACCCAGTCTTCATTGGTCTCTTCTTCCACTGAAAGGATATCGTCCATGGGAACCAGGCCAACCACTTCCGCCTCGGTGCTGGGACTCTGTCTTACGTAAAGAGTGGTGGTGGTAACCCTGGCGCTTCTCCGGCCTACTTCCTTGGCCTTGGAAACAGCCCTGTCGCCTGTGAATACGAATTCAAGGCTCACATAACCTTCCGTGTTTCCGGACTTGATCTTGATCCATCCGTTATCGGGCTCTTCCAGAGCCTCACCAACGGAATCCTTATAGAGCTTACCGGCCACCTCGGCGTCTTCCGAAGCCTCGGTCCTTACATATACGAAATCGGAAACATTGGCTACTACCAGATTACTGAAATCCTCTGTCTCGACTTCATTATCCATAACAGCCTTGACCAGATCCATCTCATCATCTTCTCCCTCGCCGGAAGGAGTCTCGCTGCCGGCTCCGGCTGAAAGCATATCCAGAGAATCGGCTGATACGGTCTTGTCCTTGCTCTGGGACTTCTCAGGGGAAGCGATCCTGGAGCTGGTCTTGTGACTCTGGTCTCCGTCCGTCTCCACGGCATAGTCCCCTGCTCCCGCTGAGGGAGTCTCGGTAGACGTCTCGGTATCCGTAGTATCATCCAGGAATTTATAAGAACTGGTATCAACAGACGCAATGGTAATGACTCCGGCATCCGTAGCCTTTTCTGTAGCCTCCATTGCGGCGCTGGTGACTGTTGCTACATCCAGGGCGTCGACCTTACCTGTGGCCTTGATCTTTTCAGCCCTTATGACAGTAGCGGATTTTCCCTCATTTAATATCCTTGCAGCACCTGCTGCCGGAAGATTTTCCGTCACACTGCTGCCAAGCACAGTAAGAGAGCCTCCCGAAACGGTAAGACTCGCAACAAGAACACCCGCTATAAATTGTGCTTTAATACGTTGCATTTATTTGGAACCCTCTATATCTTGTGTTCACTTTCGAACAATTTTGTTACAATTTTGTTAAGAACTGTAACAAATACTAACACATCGCTGCCGAAAAATCAATATAATAGCGGTATTAAAATATTAAAATTTCTTAAAATCCTTATTATTATTGTTTTTACAGACTGTTAATATCCTTCTATCCTTTAACCGCGCCGTCTATCATGCCCTGCATTATCTGCTTCTGCGCAATGAGAAAGAGAATGATCATGGGGATTATCGCCAGAAGCCCCGCAGTCAGTATCATATTCCACTCCTTGATATAGGACCCCACAAAGGCCTGGACCGCCACAGGAAGAGTCTTTAAGCTTCCGCTCTGGCCCAGCATCATGGAAGGCAGAAGGTAGTCATTCCAGATCCACATGCCGTTAAGTATGGTAACGGTTGTAAGAACAGGCTTAAGGAGAGGAAAGATTATCATAAAGAAGATCTGTTCCGGAGAACAGCCGTCGATGGAAGCTGCCTCCTCCAGGTCGACGGGTATCCCTTTTATAAAACCGGTTAAAATGAAGACCGTCATGGCTCCGCCAAAACCGCAATAGGCAAATACTATCCCCGGCACTGAATGAAGCATGGGAAGTCCGGCGAAATCCCCCATATCACGGAAAAACGAGATAAGGGGAAGCATGACCGCCTGGAACGGAATGGTCATGGAAGCGATAAATACATAATATATTATAAGAGCCCATTTTTTCTTAATGTTACGGCAGATGACCCAGGCCGCCATCCCTCCGCAGACAGCAAGCAACACAAGGGACAGGCCCGTTATCACCAGCGATGAAGCAAAGGCAGACCAAAACAGAAAATGGGTGTTATTTATTACATCCGACAGATTTGAAGCGAGCTGCATAAGGCTTATCCCTTTTAATCCCACGGGATCGGCAATAATATCACTTGTTGTTTTACATGAGTTGATGACCACAAGATAAAAGGGAAACAGCACGTACACTGCCAATAAGGAAGCGATGATAAGCTTAAGTATTCCGGATGTTTTTTTATCCTTTTTTTCATCACAGCTCCGCCTCCTTCTTATTGGACACATAAACCTGCAGAATTGAAATGAACGCAAGGATCATGAAAAAGATCACCGCTTTTGCTTCTCCAAAGGCATATTTATTATTTATCACTGCGGTTTTATAGATGTTCAGCGCCAGCATTTCCGTCCCGTTGGTGAGATATGATCCCATAAAGTCCATTACTGAGCAGGTCCCGTTTGTCAGAGCCAGATTCACGTCAAACTGCTTGAAGGAGGAGGTGAGGGTTAAGAAGGTACATATGGTGATGGTGGGAGCTATCATCGGGACCTTTATCCTAAACAGTATCTGGAGCGGTCCGGCTCCGTCAATAGATGCCGCTTCCAGTACATCGGCAGGTACCATACTGAGTCCGGTTATATAGATCAGCATGATATATCCTGCGTACTGCCAGTTATATACCATGATTATGGCGAAAAACGCGGTACCCGTTTCGGAGAGCATGGAATACCGCCCCAGCGACAGAGCCCTTGTAAGCTTTATCACCACGCTTGAAAATATGAATTGCCAGATATATCCCAGAACTATGCCGCCGATAAGATTTGGCAGAAAGAATGCGGCCCGGAAGAAATCCTCACCCTTTACGGCAGAGGTGCAGAGAAGAGCTAAAAGGAATGCCGTGAGATTCACCAGTATCATATTGATGAGCACAAAGAGGAAGGTAATGAGGACTGACCAGATAAAGGAAGGCTGCCGGAACATCTTTATATAATTCTCAAGCCCCATTTCCCTG
>JAFVEU010000205.1 GCA_017475845.1 Lachnospiraceae bacterium
CTTTCTTCCAAGGTTTATGAAGAAACTGTTATTCGAGCATGACTTTGATACTGAGAGGATGTACAGGGAACAGGGACACTCACGGGATATCGAATTTGTATCCTGTCAGGGGATCGTCGAAAAGGAAGACCTGATGGCGGAGATGCGCTCTGTCTTAAGCACGATACAGAAGGAATATGACTATCCTGTGGATACGGAATTTACCGTGAATCTTTCGGAAGACGGGGATCATGTGATAAATTTGCTGCAGTGCAGGCCGCTGCAGGTATATCAGGATTCGGAGGAGATGGAGCTTCCCGAAGACGTGGACAGGGAAAAGATCCTGTTCGAATGCAGGGGTTCTTCCATGGGACTGTCGCGTTACGAGAAGCTTGATATCATCGTTACGGTGGATCCGGTTAATTACTACAATATGCCCTACAGGGATAAATATAAGGCAGCGAAAGCAGTGGGAAGCGTGAACTGGAAAATGAGGGGAAAGAATAAAAAGATGCTCCTTATGACTCCCGGAAGGCTCGGTACTTCTTCACAGGAACTGGGAGTTCCCGCAGTGTTTTCGGATATCAGTGAATATGCGTCTATCTGTGAGGTTTCTGATTCCAGAGCCGGTTATAATCCGGAACTCTCCTACGGAAGCCATTTCTTCCAGGATCTGGTTGAAGCAGGTATACTCTATAACGCCATCTTTGAAAACGAGAGGACCATTGTATATAATCCGGAACTCTTAAAGGACTGCAAAAACCTACTACGTGATTACGATCCGAAATTTGAGGAATTAGAGGATACTGTCCGGGTCTGTGATGTGTCGGAAATGGATTTCAGGCTCTGCAACGACATGAAGAAGGAGAGAGTCCTCTGTTTCAGAGGCTGAAGACAGGGATTATCCGCCTTTCTCTTACAGCAGTTTGAAAACCGCTGTAAGAGTGGTATATTAGGAGAAACACTGTTTCGGGAGGTGTGAAATGAAGATAGTATTGCTTGAAAGACTGAGCGCCGGTTCGGACATAGATGTTTCCTGCTTTGGTGAGCTGGGGGAGTTTGTCTCCTATGATAATACCGTAAGCGCAGAGGAGGTGGCTGAACGGGTAGCCGATGCGGACGCCGTGATAGCAAATAAAGCCCCCATGAACGAGCTTTCCCTGCAAGCTGCGCCAAAGGTGGGATTTATCGGGGAACTGGCTACGGGTTATGATAACGTGGATATAGAATACTGCAGGAAGCGGGGAATACGGGTTGCCAACGTGAGAAATTATTCCACCGCCATGGTGGCCCAGCATACCTTCGCCCTGGCCCTTTCCCTGTCCCAGAAGATCGTTCATTACGATAACTATGTAAAATCAGGGCAGTATGCCGCACAGAAGCGCTTTTCCAATTTTGATGTTTCTTTTAATGAACTGGATAAAAAGACCTGGGGGATCGCGGGATACGGAAATATCGGAAAGAGGGTTGCCCGGATCGCGGAAGCTTTCGGCTGCAGGGTGATCATCCATTCCATTACAGGGAAAAAGCACGATTCGGACTATGAGCAGGTGGATAAGGAAACACTTTTAAGGGAAAGTGATTTTCTTTCGCTTCACTGTCCCATGAGTGACTTAAGCCGTCATTTCATTGATAAGGACGCGCTTTCAAAGATGAAGCCCACCGCATATCTTATAAATGTGGCCCGGGGCCCCGTTGTGGATACCCTTTCCCTTTATGAAGCGCTGGAAAAGGGCACCATCGCGGGAGCCGGTCTTGATGTACTGGAAAAGGAACCCATCGCAAAGGATGATCCCCTTGGGAAGATAAAGGACAGCAGCAGGCTGATCATAACCCCCCATCTCGCCTGGGCCAGTGAAGAGGCGAGACAGAGGTGTGTTGATGAAGTGTTCCTTAACCTTAAGGCCTTTATAAACGGAGAAGAGAGAAACGCGGTCTGCTGACCGGGGCAAGGATCATCTTCTTCTTCGGCGGGCTGGAGATGGCACTGGCCAATTCCCTTTATCTGTAAACTTAAGCCCGGCTGTCACTCAACGTCATAATGATATACATTTGAATAATCGGGATATACGCAGAAATCCACACAGCGGCCGGTGTTGTCATAAACGGCGCTGTACTGGGTCAGGGAGGTGAGCGCTCCCGTGTATTCCTGTGCTACTGTGCTCAGAACATCGGTGATCTCGCTGTTGCTCATGGCAGTAGTGCCCTTTAGAGCGTTCGCATCTTTGACCGCCATGATGGTCTTGAATCTTTCGTATCCGTGTCCGTAGCCGAATTTATAATTACCCGGATTGTTCTCCGGAGGGATGTACGCTTCTTTTAAGGCCCCGTCGCGGTAGCAGTCCTCAGCATCCTCGTAGGCCACATAAAAGTTTGTGACTATGTCCGTATAGGTTACGGAGAGGGTGTTGTAACGCCATTCAAGCACCGCGCTTTTCCCGAGATCATCGCTGACAAACAGATGATAGTCTTTTCCGAAGGTGTTGATGAGATTTCTGTCCTTTGCCAGCTCCACAGCCTCCTCGACAGATGCGCAGTTATCAAGGATCTCCCTCAGTAATCCGGTGATTATTTCCGAGGCTTTTCCTTCTTCGGTCTGGTAAACAGCGGTCTCCCCTTCCTTCAGGTCAAGGGCAAGCACCGCTGCCGAAAGGCCCTTTTCATTGATCCCGTCCACACAGATATAAGGGGACAGCGCCAGAAGCGCATCCGTGAGTTTTTCCTTGTCCAGAGCCCCTTCTCCGTAATCCAGTCCTATATGGGAAAGCATGGCAATATCTGCGACTCCTACAGACTTGTATCTGCCTTCGGGATGGCACCTGACTATGAGGTTAAGGCCCGTGGTGTTGCCGTTCTTATCCTTGTGAGCCAGGTCATAATTCCGTCCGGTTCTGTAGCCTCCGTCGGTGCCCTCGGTATAGAATACCGAACAGCCGCCCTTTCTTACCGGCTTCAGCCTGTCAAAGAGGAAGGTGATAAGCGGCGAATCATAGTCGCCCGTGTATTCCATGTAATAAAGGCGGCCCCTGTCATCCACTTTCTGGGGTGTGGTGTAGCATCCTTTCAGGTGAAAATACGAGAATACCGGGATCAACAATATGATCACGATAAGTATTCCCAATACAAGTAACACTTTGAGCATTATCTCTCTCGCTTTATGTCCTTTTTCCGCTCCGATATTCTCTGCCATGATGTTCCCACTTTATAAACAGAAGTCCCTGACGGTTCTTTGTCTACCATTGTAACACGATTATGTGGATAATGTGGAGATGAGTTTATACTATGTATCCGTATGCTCCGTGAGCAGCCTGCGGGATCCCGGAAAACATTGGCGTGCGCTAAACGGAGGATA
>JAFVEU010000206.1 GCA_017475845.1 Lachnospiraceae bacterium
ACAGCAGGAGCCTGAGACAGGATATGACCAGCAGCAGCCTGAGGCAAGATATGACTAGCAGCAACCCGAGGCAGGATATGACCATCAGCAGCCTGAGGCAGGGTATGGTCAAAAGAGACTCATTGTAATATACTTAAAAAACGTAAATCTGCGGCAGGGGGATGGGGGAGACGCCTGCAGCACGTGATCTTATCTTAAGGAGAGTTTTTATGGAAAAGAACAGTATCTCGATCTGGATCGGCTTTGGCTTGCTGATGGGTATCATCGTGGGACTTATCATGCCGGAGTGGCTTTACGGGCCGCTTACGGTGGTTGCGACGATCTATATGTCCGCTTTGAAGATGATGATCTTCCCTCTGGTATTCTGCAGTCTCGTAATGGGCATCGTGGGGATAGGCAGCATTGCAAGGACCGGAAAGATCGGCCTTCAGTCCCTCATATGGTTCACTATTACTACTGCCATTGCCTCGGGCCTTGGGCTTATTTTGCCCCGGCTCTTAAATCTCGGGAAAGGAGCCACCATAAACAGCACCGACACAGTGGTGGAGGCCGCCACCTTTACCGGTCTTGTGGATACTCTGGAAAGCATTATCCCCGGGAATCCCTTTGCTTCCTTCACTGAGGGCAACATGCTGCAGGTTCTCGCCTTTTCCGTTATCATCGGTCTTTCGTGCCTGGCTCTTAAGGAAAAGGCCGCAGCCTTTGTGGAGCTCTGCAGGTCGGTAAACGAGATCTCCATTTTCGTTGTGGGAAAGGTGATGCTCTGTACTCCCATTGGAGTTTTCTGCTGCATAGCGACAGTCATGCACACCAACGGCAAAGAGACCATGATCCAGCTGGCACAGGTCATGATAGCGCTTTATATCACCTATTTCTTCTATGCGCTGATCTTCTACGGCGGTATCGTTAAGATATTCGGGAAACAGAGTCCCCTGGCCTTTTTTAAGGGTGTGGCTCCGGCGGCGCTGAACGCCTTCAGTACCTGTTCTTCCAGCGCAACCATTCCCCTTTCCATGAAGTGCGCAAGGGAAAACCTGGATGTTCCCGAGGAGGTGGCTTCACTTACCCTTCCTCTGGGAGCTACTATCAATATGGATGCGGTTTCGATCCTCATGTCCTTTATGATAACCTTCTTTGCTTCTGCGCTGGGGATCGAGCTTTCCGTCGGAACCATGATCACGATCCTTGCCTGCAATGTACTCTTAAGCATCGGAACTCCCGGAGTTCCCGGAGGAGCCATTGCGGCATTTGCGGCACTTGCACCAATAGCCGGTATTCCTGTGCAGCAGATACTCGGGGTCTATATCTCCGTAAATACCCTGGCTGACATGGGGGCGACCTGTGTCAATGTCCTGGGTGATCTTGCGGTAGCAACAGTTTTGAAAAGAACAGCAGGGGAAAAAGGGGTTTAATGTCGTGACCTTAGACAAGGAGGACATTGAATGGAAACAAAGAAACTGAATAACGGTGTTCTGATCCCCCGTATAGGATTCGGAACCTATAAGACCACGGTGGATGACGGATATGCTGTTGTCCTTAATGCCATCAGGGCCGGGTACAGGCATCTGGACACGGCCGCCATTTACGAAAATGAAGAGGAGGTGGGAAGAGCGGTCCGTGAGAGCGGAATCCCCAGAGAAGAATTCTTTATCACCTCAAAGCTTAACAGAAATCGTCTGGGATATGAGAGCACTAAAGCGGAGTTTGAAGAGTCCTTAAGGAAGCTTGGCATGGATCATCTGGATCTCTATCTAATCCACTGGCCGAGGAGCGACTACGGAAGAGATGACTTTGACAGCTGGGAGGAGCAGGACAGGGAAAGCTGGAGAGCCATGGAAGAGCTGCTGGAAGCGGGAAAGATACGCGCCATAGGAGTGAGTAACTTCCTGCCACATCACCTTGACAGTCTCTTAAAGACCGCGAGCGTTGTTCCGGCCGTGAACCAGCTGGAACTGCATCCCGGATATATGCAGGAAGAAGCAGTGGAATACTGCAGGGAGCTTAACTTGCTATAGAAGTTCTTGACCTTGGTATTCATTGCCTTATAGGCATCCTGCTTCCACTCCGCCTTGGTTTGCTCTTTTTTTATGGTATCTGTTTTACTAGAGTATGACTTAACTAACTCCTGGACCATGGATTCGGTATCCAAGCCAGAATTTAATCCTGATATTCTAATAGCCATGTTTACCGCCTCCTTATCCTTTCTCGTCTACAATAATACCCGCCATCTCCCACATCTTCGCAAGCATGTCAAGAGACTTCTCCGGCGGGAATTCCTTAATAGTTTCCCTGGTTTCCTTATCAACGATCTTGATTGTCAGCCGATTCGTATCCTCGTGTATCCCAAAAAGGGCCTCGGAATGACTCGCCATTTTCTTGTTGAGTTCTTCGACTGCTTCTCTGATCTGCTCGTTGCTGGCTTCACCCTGCTTTGGCTGACTTCCGCTCCCCCCGCTTCCGTCTTCGGGCTTGCCCGCGCTGTCTACTACGACCACCTTATTGTCGACAGCCTGCGCTGCCTGATCCTGCGCCGTCCCCTCCTTGACCGCGGTGCCGGATTCTACCTTTGGCGGTGCCTGAATTTCAGGAAGCACCGTCTGCGCCTGATAAGTCATAGCGCTTCCAATAGGTTCGATTGCCATAAGATCACCTCCGTGTGATTGAACCCTTCGTACATGTACGATCGGATTGCACCGATTTCTCTTCCGTGCAATCCTTTGTACGATTTGACAGTTACAGTTTTCTATTTTGTATATCGACCGAAAATGAATTTAATTAACACTTACCACGAAAAAAATTTATAATAATTTCTTCAAAGCATCCAGACTCGCGTTATCTACCGCCGCCTTATTGGCCTCCTGGATCTGTAAGTAAACCTCTTTACGATATACGGGAATCTCTTTCGGAGCGGTAATACCGATCTTGACCTGATCTCCCCGTATCTCAAGGACAGTGACCTCGATCTGGTTATCTATCACAAGAGACTCGTTTTTTCTTCTGGATAAAGCCAGCATACCTATTCACCTGCCATTTCTTTCTCGAACTTCTCCTTGTTTTCCTTCAGGATATCATAAATC
>JAFVEU010000207.1 GCA_017475845.1 Lachnospiraceae bacterium
CTTGCACTGTCGTCATCCTCCATCTCGCTTTCCACTACGGAATTCATGTCCTGCATGGAATCGTCATCTATCACTTCGGGAGGGCCTTCCTCTGCTTCATTAGCGCTTACCGAATTCCCGGACAGGGGAAGCCTCTCTTCTGCCGGATCCTCGGGAGGTTCCTCGCTGTCCTTTTCCGCCGGATATTCCGGAAGTTCCTCTTCAACGGCATTCACGGTTTCCTCCGCTCCCCGGGAGACGCTGTCCGTATTTCCTTTCACCCTCTTCAGAAGGGCCGAAACGGAAAAAAAGATGAGTAGCACAAGAACCGCGACAGTGAACACACCTGCCGCGGCCAGTAAAATGATCTTTCGTTTTCTGATCCTTTTTATCCGAACCATGGAGCCATAAAGCTTCCTCAGAAGAAAATGTTCTTTCCGGACTGGAAATAATAGTTGTTTGAAGGTATTATCTCCGAACCCTTTACCTCGAATACCTCCCATACCACGCCGGAATTACCCACCGGAACCTGGAAGGAAGCAACGAGTCCGATCTTATTATACACTTTTACCTGGACTTCCGAAAGGGACATATCATTTGTCATGTCATTGCCCGACTTTCCGTTTAGCTGATCGGTGACGAAATACTTGTAATCCGTTCCCCCGTCAACGGTTATTATCTGGTTCTCATGGGTCTCGTATTTTCCGGAATCCAGATCCAGTGTAAAAGGCTTTAAGCCGCTTATCTTCTCGGTATTGTAGCTTAAGACCACTTCATACTGATCCTCCCTCAGCTTGTCCGGGGACTGCTTTGTCACATCCAGAAGGAAGGTCTTGGTATCGTGCTTATTATTCCCTTCCGGTGCCATATAGGTGACACCTATGGGATATTCCACGGTCCTGGGCCTTATGCAGACGTCATTTACCTCGGAATCCGCGAAATCTCCGTATTCGAAAAGCATATTATACCAGTCGGCGGTGTTTATGGGAACTGTAAATTCATAATACCCGTCCCCGTTTGTTGTAACGCTCCTCTTATAGCCGTTTGCCTCACTTGAGATCGTGACCTTTGTATTGGCAAGGGTTCCGCCGTATTCGTCCGCCACATAGCCGTAGACCTTTGCGGTGGAGGGGATATCCTTAAGGGTATTGTAATTCACATAGGCCCTGTTTATAAGCTCCTCTTCCAGCTCGTCATATTCCTTCTGTATATCCGGGTTCATCGTGTCATAGGAGGCAGCAGTCACCGACTCATTGGATTCGCCGTAGGTGGCATAGCACTCGGAGAGGAAGTCGTTGACAAAATAGCACCTCTGTCCCCCGCTCTTTCTGGCGTCATCCGCGTTTATCCCGTAAAGATCATCAAGATACCTGTAGGTGTAGAGCAGTTCCCCGTTCTTATAGTAGAAGCCCGTGACCTCCCGTCCCTCGCTGCCGTATTCCGTGGACACTATCTTGTCGATATAGCCCTCCTCCGGATCCGTATACACATCAAAGTCCAGAGTTGCCCCGTTTCCGCTGCGGTGCATCCTGATCTTTTTAACCTTATCTCCCTTAAGCCTTTCTTCTATCTCCTTTGGAGCCTTCTTGTTAACCTGCAGCTCGCTGTCTCTTTCAGCTGCCTTATACTTTACGGTCTCATAGTCTATCTCGGGAGTGACTCCCCCGGAGCGGAGTATGTAGGAAACCGCCTGATCGAAGGTGTCTGAAATAGCCCGGTCTTCTTCCCTCTTCTCATCTGTCTTTTCCTCAGAAGGGACCTCCTCCTCTTCATCAAAGGACTCCTCTTCCGATGTGGGAAGGGAGGTGTCCGGTTCGCTTTCTGCCATTATATCCGCTGATCCGTCCTTATTTGTGACTATATCTTCCTTTGCCCTGCCGCAGCCTGTAAATGATACGCTTATCATGGCAAGGGAAATAAATAATGCCGTTATCCCGTTTATCGTCTTTTTATTCATGATCTTTCCGGTCCGCTCCTTTCATGACTTTAGCGGTCACTCATGAGAGCATAGCACAAAAAAGCGTAAAAAAACCGGGATTAAGATTTTCATAAGGAAATATTCAGTATGTCTAATACAATTCCGGAGAACACCCCGCAGAAATAGAGAATGCCAAGAAGACTTAAGTTTTTCCTTAAGTCGTTATTGACCCTGAAAAGCACCAGGAGCCCCAGACCGGCTCCGCAGAGAAGGCCGGACATCATGGGCCCGAAGCCTATGATCCCGTCAAGATAGAATTCCGTAAGGAATACGGAGGCCGCACAGTTTGGGATAAGACCGATAAGTCCCGCCGCAAAATGGATGAGTATGCCTCCTTCATTTAAGAAGCTCTTTATGCTCTCCTCTCCCAGCACCTCTACGGCTATATTTATGAATACCGATACTATGAGGATAAAGATAAAGATCCTTATGCTGTGTCTTAAGGCCGGTTTAAGGATGCCGTGGTTTTTTCCGTGATCATGGTGCTTAAGATCCAGCACCTCCTTCATATCCTTAAAGCCCGGCTCTTCATCATCGCAGTGGCAGTCCTCTCTTACGCAGAGACTGTGGATATCCATGGGCTCCTGCTCCTTCTTAAAAACATTCCTTCTTAAGAAGTCAAAGAGCAGCCCGAAAAAGATGCCTATGGCAGCCTTCAGCATAAGTATAAGGGCAATCCTTTGCACCTCCACCTGCTCCGAGATAAAGAGGGGCAGCATCTCGTCTGAAGTGGATAAAAAGATGGCAAGAAGGGTGCCTGCGGTGATCACTTTCCCCGCATAGAGATTGGAAGCGGCGGTGGAAAAACCGCATTGTGGAGCGATACCGGCGATACCGCCGATAACCGGTCCGAACCTTCCGGAATTTTTCACGGCTTCGGAAATCCTGCCGGAAGCGTGGGCCTCCAGATACTCCATAAACAGATAGGTTATTATTAGAAAGGGCAGCATCTTAAAGGAATCAAGAGCCGCATCCAGTATTGCATCACTCATTTCAATGTTCCTGATATCTCCCGAGGAAGGATCTCATACGCTCGTTTTCGGAATTAAAGACCTTTTCCGGGCTTCCCTGCTCCACTATGACCCCCTTTTCCATGAAGATCACTTCGTTACTTATCTCTCTGGCAAAGGCCATCTCATGGGTCACGATCACCATGGCTATGTGGAGATCCGACAGGGACCTTATGACCTTCAGCACCTCTCCCGTAAGCTCGGGATCCAGAGCCGATGTGGGTTCGTCAAAAAACAGTATCTGGGGGTTCAATGCCAGAGCGCGGGCGATTGCCACCCTCTGGGACTGTCCTCCGGAGAGCTCGCAGGGATATGCGTCCTTCCTCTCTGTAAGTCCCATCTTCTTAAGGAGCGCTTCCGCCTCCTCCCTGACCTCTTTCTTATCCCTCTTCTGCACCCTTACCGGGGCGTCCATAATGTTTTCCATCACGGAAAAATGGGGAAAGAGGTTGAAATTCTGGAATACCAGGCCATATAAAGCCTTTATCTTCTTTTCCTCTTCCTTTGAGGCATAGATGGGTACTCCGTCCCTGGTATCCGCATAGACCAGTCCGTCATAGACTATCCTGCCTCCGTCTATCCTCTCAAGACCGGTGGCGCAGCGGAGAAAGGTGGATTTGCCCGAACCCGAGGGACCTATTATGGATAAGATCTCTCCCTTTTCCACATTCAGGGAAATACTCTTCAGTACTTCAGTTCCCCCGAAGGATTTCTTTATTTTTTCACATGTGAGAATAGGCATTAATTGTACCTTGCCGCAGGCAAGTGTGCTCATCGGTGACGTGCCTGCACGGCGCCGATGGAAGCTTGAAACAACTGTTTCAAGCTTCATCACCTGTAATATGATAATTTCTTTTCAAAGAATTCCATTACGTATGCCACCACAAAGTTAAAGACATAATAGAATACGGCCGCTGCCACAAAGGGCATCATGCTGGTCTGGGAACTGGCCAGGGCCTTTGCGGTGGTAAACATCTCCGCCACGCTTATGGTGAAGGCAAGGGAGGTGTCCTTTACCAGGGTTATCACCTCGTTTGTGACCGGAGGCAGTATCCTCTTTATTACCTGGGGAAGGATAATGACAAAGAAGGTCTGGCTCTTAGAATAGCCTAAGACCTCGGCGGCCTCGTACTGTCCCCTGTCCATGGACTGTATGCCGCCCCTGTATATCTCCGCGAAGTAGGCTGCGTAGTTTATCACAAAGCCGATAAGGGCAGCCACCATCCTGTAGCTGTTGCTCACATGTATCCCGAAGATATAATAAGGCCCGAAGTAGACCACCATGAGCTGCAGCATAAGGGGTGTTCCCCTCATTACCGAGATATAGATCTTAAAGATCCCGGATACTATGGAGTTCTTGCTCATCCTCCCGAAGGAAATGAGCAGACCCAGCGGCAGTGAAAAGAGGAGGGTCACCACGAAGATATATATGCTGACCCCCATTCCTTCTGCCAGTAATTGAAAAATCTGTACGATGGACATATGTTTACTGTAAACCCGATCCTTACTTAATGATGGTAACGTCCGTTCCGAACCACTTTTCCGATATCTTCTTTAAGGTTCCGTCCTTTGCCATTGCCTTAAGGGTATCGTTCACCTCGTTCCTTAAAGCTTCATTTCCTTTCTTAAAGCCTACGCCGTAGGTCTCTGATGCGAAAGGCTCATCCAGAACCTTAAGGTCCATGCCGCCGCTTGTTATCTTATATTCCGCAACGGTGCTGTCCATGGCTACCGCATCCACGGTTCCCATATCCAGATCCATAAGGGCTGTATCGTAGTCGGGAGTGGTCTGCATTGTACCGAAGGTGGCGGCCAGAGCTGCGTTATCTCCCTCCTTGAGAGCCGCTTCCGCAGAGGAATCGGCCTGCACTTCAACTATCTTTCCCGCAAGATCCGCTGCGGTATTGATGCCGGAATCCTTCTTTACAACAAATACCTGGCTGTTTTCCATATAGGCATCGGACCAGGTGTAGGAATCTTCTCTTCCGCTTATGGTGAAGCCGTTCCAGATGCAGTCGATGGTGCCGGAATCCAGCTCTGCGTCCTTACTGTCCCAGGCGATGGGCTGATATACAACGGTCTTTCCCATCCGTTTGGCGGCTTCCGCTGCCAGCTCCAGGTCAAAGCCTGTGAACTCTCCGTCCTCTCCCACGAATCCCATGGGAGGGAAGTCCTGGTCAAAACCCACTGTGAACTTGTCTCCCCCGGATTTTGACTGTGACTTTCCGCAGCCTGCGAAAACAAGTACGGACACCGTGATCATTGCCAGTAATATACATGCTGTCTTTTTCATAATACTTATCTCCTTAAGATTTTTAAGAACCGCGGCATTCAAATGCCGCTTTTGTATGGTAACAGATTAAAGCGTTTTTGTAAACGTGGCCGGCTGCTTGTCATTTTTTCCTTTACGGAACAAAACGGAACTGCTATAATTCGCCTATGGGTGTCACCTTTTAGCGCAACTGCGTGGTGGACGGACTGGCCTTCTGATTCGCTCGGAGGGATTGACTGTTATCGCCCCTCTGAGTACGTAACTGTTGTACTGGGGATCTTTCTCCTAGTCTTCACGGGAAAGGAGGGCTTCGGATATGTTGACTTTTGGTGAGTTTGTCGCTGTCATCAGCGTGTGTATCGCCAGCTTTAGCATTGGCTATAAACTCGGTCGGGACACTGCATCAAATGAAACTAAGGATACTAAGAATGAACAGGAATAGCCGCCCCGGTCTGCCAACTTGGACGGCTATTTCTTTAGTCTGATTCGAGGAGGCCAGACCGTTGCCGGTGGCATCCTTTTTTATCTGTCTAAATACTACCATGAACCCAGATTTCTGTCAAATTCCATAGTTTATTGAAACCCGCTTAAAATCGATAAATCGCATATTTCCGTCCCCTTCTTGTATGTAACCATAACCCTGTAGTTAGCTCTCCGATTCCCACCGTTACCGTAATTTCTGCTTTTGCGTTTCCTCCGTCATTTCCCGCGGGCTCATTGCCGTTTCAAATAAAACATCCGGGAGGTTAAAAAAGTACAAAAGACTGACAAATCTCTGCATGGAGAATGTGAAACGTTTCGCTTATGCTTATACCATACTTTATCCATGCTGCTTTAACGGCGTGGAGCCTTGATCGGGGGAAAGGCCATGCAGAAATCAAAAGTCTATCCGTGGTACTTTGCAATAGTTTCAGTACTTATCTATACCGTGTTAAGCGTCATCCCGGGACTTCTGGGTATAGGCTACAGTTTTACGGACTGGTCGGCATATTCTCCTTATATCAATTTCGTAGGATTTAAGAACTTCATTGCCGTTTTTTCAGGTGAAAACGATTATATAAAGTACATCACCAACACCTTATGGTTCACCGTAGTGACGACAACGGCGAAGACCTTTTTAGGGCTGCTTTTTGCAGTGGCCTTAAGCCGGAATATTAAGATAAAGAATTTCCACCGGGGAATGCTCTATATGCCTTCGGTCCTGCCTATCCTTGTAACAGGCCTGGTTTTCAAATC
>JAFVEU010000208.1 GCA_017475845.1 Lachnospiraceae bacterium
ATAAGGGGATCGTATACGGTGAGGACATTGCCGGAAAAATAGGCCGCATCGCCGTTTCCCAGCATAACAAATCCGCTTTCCAGCATTATCCCGTTGCAGATAAAATCCGCCTTCCACTTTTCTTTTAGGTCCGAAGCATCAAGGCATCTGATGTCCGAATGGTCGGTGGAAATGATCTCCATATCTCCAAATCCCACGCTTGAAGTGGAATCCGCTTTAGTGGAGGAAAGTATCAGCGTATCATCATCGATCCACCCGATATCCCTGATCCAGTCGGTCTGCATGTTCCGTAATAAAGGCTTTCCGGGATCCCTATCTTCCGGAGCCATCTCCAGAACACCATAGACATAATCATTGATATCCATGATCCCTCTGAAAGCTGCCTTCTTCCCGTCGGGGGAAAGGACTGCCTCCGTTATTCCCACATCTTCGGATCCGATACTTTCCTTAAAGGAAATCTTTTCCTTCAGCTCTCCGGAACGGATATCAAACTTCAAAAAGCACAGGTCGTTAGTTGAAAGGAAGAAGTAATCCTCCTTCGTCATTGGTCTGTCGGACATGAAGTAATCATCCTCCAGAGTATAGGTCCAGAGTTCTTCCCCCTTGTCCGCATCAAAGCACCTTATCTTATTGGAATCCCAGAAAGCAAAGGTATTGTCATTTAAAAAGTCCGCTCCTTTGATCCCGGAATCTATGTCATCGAGATAAAGGATCTTCTCATGATCTTCCGTATCCCAAAGAGCGATCACATCCCCTGCGTCCACCACCGCTATCTTCTTTCCGTCGCTGCTCAGTCTGAAATACGATACAACTCCCGGCATCCGGTAGTTCCAGGCCGCATGGATATTGTTCCCGTTTTTTCCTTCATAGGCCAGGGATGCTTCTGTCAGAGCCTTTACGGCCTCCGCGGTGACAGGCCGGTCATCCTCCTCATCCGAAGGCAGCGCTTCGAGAGCCAGCTGCAGCGCCGTGATCCGCTGTTCCTTTTCCAGAAGACGCCTCGACTCGTTGGCAAGATATTTTGACTGGTTCCTTAAGGATTCCAGATAGTTCTTATGTATCTTATCCCTGCTGTAATACATATAGGCACTGAAACCGGCCATCAGCGCAAGTACCAGGGAGAACCCGGCAAACAGCTGTTTCATCCTGTACGCCCTCCGGCGGTTCATGAGCTCATCATAAGCGCAGCCTATGATGCCGCTGACCAGCCGGGGAAGCTCTGTCCTTTTTGCTTTACCGGGGGACATCCTGTAATCACATGAAAGCGGCTCCACCGGAATCCTGACAGTCTGCTCATTTCCGTTCTCATCCTTAACCTTTGTATCCTCATAGGTAAGGATCTCCGGGATCACATCCCGGGGCTCCCCGTTTACCAGCACTGTGAAGACCTGTCTCTTGGAATGATTCTTAAGGAAATAATCTATTTCCCTGGGAACCCAGGTAGACTCTTTTGTATTGGTGGAACAGATAACGATAAGATAATCGGCCTCCGAAAGTGCGTCTGCTATGGAATCGCTGAGGTCACTGGTGATAGGGAGCTCGTCCTTATCCCTAAATATCCGGTCGATCCTTTTGATCCCTGTCTTCTTCCGGATCTTATAAGGGATATGAAAGCGCTCCAGCCCTTTATGGACCGCCTCCGCCACCTTATTGTCTTCAGGCGCGTGTTTATACGAAATGAATGCATTATAACGGGTACCCATTCAGAGAACCTCCCTGTAAAGCCCGTCAAAAAGTCTTTTGTTAATGACATAGATATCATGGGGATCATCCTCTCTCACCACGATATAATCTCCCGGCTCCCCGGAATAATATCTCTCCTCGTCCCATGCGGTAAAGAGCTTGATATGCTCCGTAAGGGGTTTTGCAAATATCCTTACCGATCCGGTACTGAGCACGGACCGTGCATATTTCAATACGCTTTTTCTTTCTCCGCTCACTGCGTCGGTTACGCTGGGGTCATATTCAAAGGTCCTGTCAAAAGGTTCCTCCGAATAAGTATAGCTGCTCTCCAGCTTCTCCCTCTTTATGGGATATACTTCTCCCTCTATCCCTATCATGATAAAGATGTCTTTTTCAACCCTCAGGTTTATATCACCTTCCAGAGTCCTTATCATAACCTCTGTGCCTAAGGGGAACAGGCGGCTAAGCTCCGCACATCCCAGGCGCTGCTGCTTCTTCTCATACTTTTTCATGCCGGAAGTATCGAGAGTGGTCTCCCGGGCATAGATCACCTTATACAGTGAAAAATACTCTTCCAGCCTGCTTTTAAGCTCGTAATTTGCTATATCCTCAAGGTCCTCTTCTTCCCCGCCGTTCAGCTTCAGAAGCAGCTCCGGTCTTATGGTCCCTCCTGCCTTTGTGATGTGTCCGCCGCCTCCGCCGATGCCCTCGGCAAGAAAGGCCGCCAGGTCATTTGCATGAACCTCCTTTATACAGCTTCTTACAGAGAATTTGACCTCTCCCGAGCTCACATAATAGGCAACACAGATATCCACTCCTACTGTCTCAAGGGCAAGATCGCTTATGACTCCAAGTATGTTCGGATCGCACCACTCCGCCCTTATTAAGAGATAGCGGTTTTCTTCATGATACTCATTATTCAGGATCGCCTTTCCGGTTATCTTCAGTTCATCAAGGGAAATACCGGAATTGCACATTTCAGTGATAATGCTCTTATTTGTGATAAGCCGGTCCCGCATATCCCTGTCCAGGGGATGGGAGATCTCGGAAAGCCTGTTTGTATCCGTATATAAGCCGTAGTAAAGAGCTGTGGACAAAAGGATGTCATCATCAATGACAACTCCCTCATCCCTCACCATATCCCAGACAACAGTGGCACAGCTCCCGATATTGCTCCTTACTTCACTTAAGGCCGGCAGCTCTTCCCCTGCCCTGTGGTGATCGATGACCGCCACGTTTTCCGCCTCAGTCAGGGTGACATTCTTCTGCCCGTACTGGCAGTCAACAGTGACCAGAAGCTCCGGAACCTCATTAAAGTCGGGCGCATAGCTCACGGGGATCTTAAGCCTGTCCATCATGATAAGGAGATTGCTCTTTGTGATCTTGTTCCTGCCCCGGTAGATAAAGCGGGAGCTCTTCCCCATCTTTTCAAAATAGCGGTGAAGGGCGTATCCCGAGGACAGGGCATCCGCATCCGGATTGTCGTGGCACTGGATAACTATGTTGTTATACTTCAATAATTCTCTTAATCGCATATCTGTTCCGCTTCCTTCATCATCCCAGCGCCACATCCAGCGCCATCATAAGTGTAAAGCCCAGTGCGAACATAATGACACCGATATTGGAATGCTCACCGGATGACATCTCCGGGATGAGCTCCTCTACCACCACATAAATCATGGCTCCCGCAGCAAAACTCAAAAGATAGGGCATGGCGGGCAGGAAAAAGCCCGTCGCCAGAATGGTCAGTGCAGCGCCTATAGGCTCCACCGCTCCCGACAGCACTCCGTCCAGAAATGCTCTTCCTTTGCTCTTGCCTTCCGCGCAAAGAGGCATGGAGATGATGGCTCCCTCGGGGAAATTCTGAATGGCAATTCCCAAAGCAAGCGCCAGCGCACCCCCTGCCGTGATCATGGTATCCCCCGAGATAAAACCCGCATATACCACGCCGACAGCCATACCCTCCGGTATGTTATGGAGAGTGACCGCAAGCACCATCATGGTGGTCTTCTTGAAATCAGCCTTCGGTCCCTCCGCCTCCTCTGCGTTCATGTGAAGATGGGGGATCACTGTATCCAAGAGCAGCAGGAATAATATCCCTATCCAGAATCCCACGCAGGCCGGGATAAAACTAAACTTCCCGAATCCCTCCGCCATCTCCATGGAGGGTATGATAAGACTCCATATGGAGGCCGCCACCATCACTCCCGCGGCAAATCCGGTAAGGGCTCTCTGGACCGTGATATCCAGCTCCTTTTTCATGAAAAACACACAGCCCGACCCAAGGGCTGTTCCGGCAAAGGGTATCAGTAAACCCAATAAAACATCTGTATTCATCTCTTACTTCCTTGATCAATGAGTCATGACCCGCCTGCGGGTCCGCAGCATATCAGAAATTATTACCGTTCCATCCCCAGTCTTCGGAGCCGAAGTACCTGATATACATCCTGTCCGGGGCGATCCCCAGTATATCCTGGTAGATCACTGTAAGCTCCTTTGTCATGCTTGTGTATACCTCCCGGGATGCATTTCCGAAGATCTTCACTTCTATGAATGCCACCGGCTCCGAATCATCTCCCCTGAAATACATGGGAACATCACCCTCGATGGCAAGCATGAGCCAGCCCTCGCTCTTTCCGGGGATAATGGATATGGTCTTTCCGAGCCTTACTTTCAGCTCTCTTTCCTTTTCCTTTGTTACTGTTACATTTGTCTTTGTTCCGATGAATGGCATTTTTCTTCCTCCTTTTCTGTTTTAAGAGCTGCGCCGGATAATCCTGCCTGTCTTTCCTCCGCTGCCTGGGGCTTACCGGATCTTTTCCCAGCCCTCCTCTATCTTCTTTCTTATCTCCGGCAATCCGGGAAGTCCGCTTATGGCGTCATAGGACATACAGCACAGCGCACCTGCGGCTGCCGCATTTTCCAAAGCCTCAGCCGGGCCTGTTCCTTCCAGAAGGCTGGTAAGAAAGGCTGCAATGCTGATATCTCCGGCTCCGGTTCCCGAAAGAACCCGCTCGATCTTAAAGCTCTTTTCGAAGCTGCAGAAGCCGTTCCACTTTCCGGCATCCAGTCCGAGCCTTTTCCCTGTTTTATCCATTCTATCCGAGGCCAGATAAAACATCCCCGGAGCGCCGCACTTTAAGAGCACCGATCCCGCCCCAAGCTCAATGCATTTTTCAGCCAGAGGCCTGATATCATCTTCGATGGAAAGGATCCCTGTCATGTCGCCGCTGCCCGCCCTGGCAAGAAGTGTATCATATCTTTGACGGTCCAGCATGAAGCAGAGTTCCTCAAAGCTCGGCACAAAGAAATCCACAAAGGGAAGAGCACCGGAGAGGATCTCCTTCCAGTCCGCCTTTCCCGCTTCGCTGTCCGGATCCACCGCGGCCATATCAAGGCTTGTAGCTATGCCCTTTTCCTTCATCCTGCGCAGCATACCGGTGAGATTCCTTCCTCCCTCTTCGAACATCTTCCTCATAAGAGTGGGATAGCCGAAATGGAAAAGCGCCACGTCCTCCAGAGCATCCTCCGTTATCTCCGTCCCGTCAAAGGAATCGTTGGCTCCGGGGCAGTGGAGGAAAACGCGGTCAACCCCCGGCGCCGCAATGACCACGGAATAGCTTGTACTCTCTCCATCCTCTGCAATGAGGCCGTCCTCCGCTCCGTGTTCCTCAAGGATATGCCTTATCATGCCGCCGAAGGCGTCATTACCCACCTTCCCCATGAGCCGTACATCTGCGCCAAGCCTCTTCATTCCAAGACCTGTATTGGCCACGGCTCCGCCGGTATGAACATCGGGAGCCGACATATGTATGAGCTTTCCCGGCTTCAATATCTCCGAAAGCTCCTTAACCTTCCCGGTGTTTTCCGGAAACACCGGAGTGATATCAATGCAGATATGCCCTGCGACAACAGCCTTTTTCATAGTATACATCCTTTCAGATCAGGCCGGCAGTTTCCGTCCTTAACGTGATCTCTTCTGATTATACTATGATTTGGACGCCAAAAGTCACATTTTGATTAAATTTGCCTGATTTTATTGTATTCTTGAATTCATGTGATATAGTGGTATCAGTACAATGATCATCGGGAGCTTCGGATTTCTGATCATTGTACCGTGAACGGGGAGATAATATCATGATCTATTACGACCATTTACCCTTAGACAGGGAAATACTCCCTGGAGCACTGGCAGGAAAAGAGCAGATCCGTAAGAGCCATGAATAATCTCCTTTCCATTGACGACTTCGGAAGCGGCATCAACACCTTGGAAAAAGTGGATCTCATGCTGTCCGATATCATAAAGCTTGACATATCTTTAATATCCGGCATAGATCATATACCTGAAAAGCAGGATAATGTAAGATTTCTTGTGAAACACTTCCACTCAAAGGATATTTTAGTGATAGCAGAAGGGGTAGAGCAGAAAGAGGAATTCGACTGTCTTGTGGATCTCGGCATAGATTTCTGTCAGGGCTTCTATCTGGCGCGTCCCGCCTGATCCCCGTTTCATAATAGCGATACAGTAAGCAGAGGAATGAAGAATATGCTTGTAAATATGAATGCCGTGCTTCTGCCGGCAAAAAAGGATCATTACGGAGTCGGACTTTTTAATGCGGTAAATCTTGAAATGCTGAACGGCATAATGGATGCAGCGGAAGGACTTAAGGCTCCGGTCATCATCGGAACCGCCGAGATCCTTCTCAAAGCCGCCGGTATAAAGGAGGTGGCCGCCATGGTAAAGTCACGCTCAGAAGACTCTCCTGTCCCGGTGGTGCTCCACTACGATCACGGCCTGACCTTTGAAAAGTGCATGGAGGCCATAAAAGCGGGATTCACCTCCGTCATGTATGACTGTTCCACCGCTTCCTATGAGGAAAATGTTGAGCGGGTAGCGGAGATGGTAAAGATCGCCCACGCCGTCGGCGTGACCGTTGAAGGAGAGCTGGGGCACGTAGGAGACAATGAGGGAGCAGGCAGGCTTGAAAAGCCCGATGACTATTATACAGACCCTTCGGTGGCAGCGGATTTTGTGAACCGGACCCATGTTGATGCTCTTGCCATAGCGGTTGGAAATGCCCACGGGGATTATAAGTTCCCTCCAAAGCTTGATTTTGACCGTATCTCAGAGATCGCGGCCGCTGTTGATGTGCCTCTGGTGCTCCACGGCGGAAGCGGCCTGTCGGATGATGATTTCAGGGAAGCCATAAAAAGAGGCATAGCAAAGATCAATATATTCACGGATATAAACAAGGCACAGGTCCGGGGAATGCAGGAAGGCATTGCCGCGGGCGTAAATAATGCCTTTGACCTTGCCGAATACGAGGTTAAGGCTGTCCGGAAGGTAGTGGAGGAAAAGATCCTTCTCTTTTCCGGTGACGGAAAGGCATAAATATCAGATCAGCCTGTCTTAAGTCCGGGAAACCCGTTCTGCCTTAACGCCTCATAAAGCACTACAGCAACGGAATTGGCCAGATTAAGGGAACGGATACCGTACCCCATGGGTATCCTTATGCAGGCTTCCGGATCTGCTTTCAGGATGTCCTCCGGAATGCCGCCCCCTTCCCGTCCGAACATTATGAAATCATCCGGGGAATATCTCACATCTGTATAGCTTTGTCTTCCCTTTGTAGTGGCAAGCCATATCTTCGCCCCGGGATGCTTCTCCTTAAAAGTCTCATAATTCATGTATCTTTCCACATTGAGCTTATCCCAGTAATCCATTCCGGCTCTCTTTAACAGTTTGTCGTTTAATATGAATCCAAGGGGTTCAATGAGATGCAGGGAAGACCCCGTCGCAACACAGGTCCTTCCGATATTTCCGGTAT
>JAFVEU010000209.1 GCA_017475845.1 Lachnospiraceae bacterium
TTGAAAAAGCGGCAAAGGACATAATTGCAGATCCAAACGCCATATACGGTTTTTCACCGGATCCCGCCTCCGACAGGCTCGGGGAATTTGCCTCCTATGACTGGTCGGATCCGCTGGTGGTCTGGAAGGCAAGACAGGACAGGATAGAATACCTGCAGCAGGATAAAGTACTGATAGGCATATATGCGGAAATGAAGCTTCAGGGTAAGTCCGTGGAGGAAACAGCCCGGGAGGTAAGCCGTATGAGAAATGTGCTGCGGCTTCAGTCCTACGATAATGACCCTGTGGGACTTGCAAAGGTTAAGGCAAGCAACCTTAAAACATACGGAAACGAGGAGGGTCCGACGGCGGATTCCCTCTATAAGAAGTACGGTTCATGGGAGAGAGTACTTGAGAAAGCCTTTTCAACAAACATGGGTATGGATGCCTGCCTTGGTTTATTTGACGATAATTATCCGCGATATATACTGCTGGGGGAAGTGCCGGCTGAAGTGGGTGCGGCTGCCGAATAACGCCGCATAGACCACGTGCCACCACTTTTTAACCGGATCTCTTAAAACAGCTGCTTTATGCCTAAAAGCAATAAAATAGTGAAAAAAGGGCATACTTTTCCGACCCGAAGGATGGATTCCGACCGGAAGGTATGCCTTTTTTTGATAAAAACTTCGAAAAAGGGCATAAATGCCCGGCGCGGCTGTCTCAAATGAGCCGGATGGTATGCCTAAGAGCGCAAAAAACGCTTGAAAAGGGCATAGAATTGCAACAGGGATCTTTCAAATGAGCCGGATAGTATGCCTAAGAGCGTCAAAAATGCTTGAAAAGGGCATAAATGCCCGGCGCGGCACGGCGGCTCCTGCCTTAGGAATGCTCATTTCGGCATGCATGCTTCCAGTTCAGGCCGGGGAATGCTCATTCCGGCATGCATGCTTCCAGTTCAGGCCGGGGAATGCTCATTCCGGCATGCATGCTTCCAGCTCAGCCCGGGGAATGGTCATGAAGACCTGTGTTATATCCGGGTCAAGCTGCGTGCCTGCTGCTTTCCCGATGATCTCAATTGCTTCTTCGTGGGTCCGCGCATCCTTGTAGGAGCGGCGCATGGTGATGGCAGAGTAGGTATCACATACAGCTATTATCCTTGCTGCCATGGGGATTTCGTCTCCGGGGATCCCATAGTAGCCGTTTCCGTCCATCCTTTCATGATGATACAGGATCCAGTCCTTGATCTCATCAAAGGATGGAAAGGATCTTAACAGATCCATGGCGATCATCGGATGCAGTCTCATTACCTCCCATTCTTCCGGATCCAGCTTCCCGGGTTTGTTCAGAATAGCCTCCGTAACCCCAAGCTTTCCAACATCATGCAGCAATGCGGCATATTCAAAATTTACGAAGTTGATGTTCTCCTTCAGATTGGCAGGTAAATGTTTATACAGACAGGTGCTAAGCATCTGGACATTCCGGCTGTGGCCGTTAAGGTTGGGGTCACGAGCTTCTATAACGCCGATCAGAGTTTCCGCCACTTCCAGGCTTCGATCCTTAAGCGTATCCACCAGGTAGTACATAAGAAACAGAGCGAGAGAAACAAATATCGCCCCAAAGAACAGGATTCCTGCCATAAGTAGATCCGGTTTGCCGGCAAATGCCACCCCCAGATAACCCGCAAGAAAGAAGATCAGCAACAGTAAACCGGATTTTGCCCACAAAGGTTCGCGGTGTTTTCCGGAAAGCATTATATCCGTCGAGTTCCGTATAAAGCGGATATATGCGGTTATATTTCCCACCATGATGGCACTGCCAATGATTATCAACAATCTGATCATGATCAAATCCTGCTCTTTCTAATATTCATAAGATGTCTGAAGTCTGTTTTTATATCGTCATTTTCCATCGGGTTGATAACCGGTGGTCCCATGATCCCTTCTTCATGCTATGTCAATATTCGTCAAGGAAATTGTGGCGGACGCCGTCCTTCTTATATTCTATGACGGTGTCTATGTTCACATTCTCAACACTCTTAAAGATATTGGATTCCACAAAGGGATTGGTTTTTTTAAGCTCTGCGATCAGCTTCTTGGTTTCCAGGCGTTTGCTGGTTGTTTCCTCATCCCGGAAGCCTGAATTGATCTCCGTGAAATGGCAGGCGCATTGGAGAAAGTGAAGATCGTTATGATCCCTCCAGGCGCAGATATCGGCTTCCCGCACCAGATAAAGGGGCCTGATAAGCTCCATCCCTTCGAAATTCGTGCTATGAAGCTTTGGCATCATGGTACGGATCTGGGCGCTCTGGAGCATGCTCATAAGGATCGTCTCTATCACATCATCATAATGGTGCCCCAGGGCTATCTTATTACAGCCCATCTTCTGTGCTTCCCGGTACAGATATCCCCGCCTCATTCTGGCGCAGAGATAACAGGGACTGTTTTCAATGGTATCCACGGCGTCAAATATCCGGCTCTCAAATATGGTGATGGGGATCCCGAGGGCCGCTGCATTGCTTTCGATAAGGTCTCTGTTTTCCTTATTGTATCCCGGATCCATGACGAGAAATGTGAGCTCGAATTCAAACAGCCCGTGGCGTTTGATCTCCTGAAAGAGCTTTGCCATGAGCATTGAATCTTTACCGCCGGACATGCATACCGCGATGTGGTCACCCTCTTCAATGAGTCTGTATTTTTTGCAGGCTTTGGTAAAAGGTGAAAACAGCTTGTAATGAAATTTTTTCTGTATGCTTTCCTCTGCTCTTTTTTGCTTTTCATTTATAACGGTGCCGTCTCCGGAACCGGATCCCCTATCGTAAATGATATCCTTCATAACAGCCTTTTCGCTGACAGTCCTATGTCAGTATCTACTGATCTGTGATCCAAATGGATGAATCCCGATCATTATACCACACCGGAGCTCCGTTATCACTACAGTTATATGACATTGACGCAGATCTGCCTTTATGATAAATTAGTGGGTAATTGAAGCTGACGATACAAGGTTCTGCGTGCCGGATAAAAGGCCCGCAGCCAAGAGGGAAACAGGTGCAAGTCCTGTGCGAACTCGTCACCGTGACAGCGGAATCTGCATACACATATGCCACTGGGAAACCGGGAAGGCGTATGCAGGTTGTGATGCTTAAGCCGGGAGACCTGCCTGTATCAGGGTGCAGAGGATCACGAGTAACTGATCGCACAAGGGGAGGATACTCCCTGTTTTTTGGCGCGTTACCGTTCTTCTTCGACAGTGGCGGGCTTTTTTTGTTGCCTGCTGAAATAGTAACAGTAAGCCATAACGGTAAAGGAAGCGGCATTTTAATGGCGTGGACTTAAAAGATGGCGGGGAGGTAAATATGAAAAAGATGTTCAGTATGATGGTGATCGCCTGTGTATGTACTGCAGTGCTTGCAGGCTGCGGCGGCAGCGGGACAGCGCCCGCAGCCGATGCAGGGACGGGAAAGGCAGCGGAGAGCTCCGGGGAAAAGGGGGCTAAGGCTAAGGCCGATGAGGTCGCTGCTCTTATCGATGCGATCTATGTGCAGGAGAGAACGGATACCACGGATGCGGACTGTAAGGCGGCCAGGGAAGCCTGGGATGCCCTTACGGAGGATGAGAAGGAGCTGGTGGAGGGAGAGAATGCGGATCCCGATTATTTCGGAAGGGATACGGGAGACGCTTCAAAGGATGACCCGGCCAATGCAGACAATATAGGTGATAAGGAGATCCTGGTGGTAAGCTTCGGCACCTCCTTTAATGACAGCCGTACCGAGGATATTGGCGGTATCGAGAAGGCCATTGCGGCAGCTTACCCCGACTGGGCTGTGAGAAGGGCTTTCACCGCCCAGACCATCATCAACCATGTGCAGGCAAGAGACGGAGAGATCATGGACAATATGGATCAGGCCCTTGAGCGCGCCGTGAAGAACGGGGTTAAGGAGCTTGTCATACAGCCCACCCATCTTATGCACGGTGCGGAATATGATGAGATGAAGGAAACGGCAGATGCTTATGCGGATAAGTTTGATAAGCTCGTTATATCGGAGCCCCTTTTAGGTGAAGTGGGATCCGATGCAGGAAGCGTAAATGAGGATAAAAAAGCGGTATGTGAGGCTGTGGTCTCAGAGACCGTAGCTGAGTCCTCCTATGATTCCAGGGAAACAATGGAGGCTGATAAGACAGCCATCGTTTATATAGGCCACGGCACTTCGCATACGGCAAAGGTCACATATTCACAGATGCAGTCCCAGATGGATGAGCTTGGATATAAGAATGTATTTGTGGGCACCGTTGAAGGAGAACCTGAGGAAACAGCCTGTGAGAATATCCTTGAAGCAGTTGCCGGCGCAGGTTATACAAAGGTCATCATGAGGCCCCTTATGGTCGTTGCAGGTGATCACGCCAATAACGATATGGCCGGAGATGATGAGGATTCCTGGAAGAGCATATTTGATGCCTCCGGTAAGTTTGAAAAGCTTGATATGCAGATCGCGGGCCTTGGCAGGATAAAGGATGTTCAGGCGAGATATATCGAGCATATAGAAGAGGCGTTAAAGTAAGATGAAAAAAAGATTATTAAGTATTGTCCTAATACTGTCCTTGTTTGCAGCCCTGCTTTCAGGCTGCGGCAAGGCCGGTAAGGCTGCGATAGAAGACGGCGTATATCTGGCCTCCTTTGACACGGACGGTACCATGTTCCATGTGAACGAGACCCGGAAGGGGAAAGGGATACTCACGGTAAAGGACGGAGAGATGACGATACATATCGTCATGCCCTCTAAAAACGTGGTAAATCTCTTTTACGGAACCGCGGAAGACGCAAAGAAGGACGGTGCGGCACTTATTGATCCCGTGGTGGAGGAAGTCACCTATGAGGACGGCACAAGCGAGGAGGTAAATGCCTTTGACCTTCCGGTACCGGATCTTGATGAAGAGTATGATGTGGCTCTTATAGGGAAGAAGCAGCAGTGGTATGACCACAAGGTGAAGGTTTCTGATCCGGAGCCCTTTGAGGAAAGTCCGGAAGCGGGCAAAGCTGCGGAAAAATCTTCCTCCGCGGAAGACAGCATGACTGCGGAGGTGACCCTGACAGGGGGCACAGGCAAAGCCTCCGTCACCTCTCCCGCAAAGGTCCGGGAGGAGAAGGGCCAGATCATCGCCACGGTAGAGTGGAGCAGTCCCTATTACGATTATATGATCGTCGGGGGACAGAAGTATGAGAGAGTCAATACGGAAGGTAATTCCGTATTCGAGATACCCATACCCGGATACAATGAGGATTTCACCGTGATCGCTGATACGGTGGCCATGAGCAAGCCTCATGAGATAGAGTACGTGCTGAATTTCAGAAAATAAAGGTTATAAGCCCGCAGTCATGACCGATGGTGGGCTTTTGTGATCAAAGGGAGCTGACGGCTGCAAAGGCGGCGCGAGTCTCCTCGGGATACGGAGGATTCCGAAGAGATACGGCCGGGGATATGATTATCGGGGCATGGTAAGAAACGGAAATAAGAAAAAAAGAATATCCCGCCCTTTATTACTCCTCATGATCCTTGCCGGAATGCTCTTACTGTCTTCATGCTCCGGGAAGGAAAAGAAGGAAGCCGGGGCAGAGCCTGCGGACAGGCTTAAGCTGTCCTATGCCACGCAGTTTGAAGTGCGCTTTTATGAGGGCGGCTACAGGCTTATCCATATTGAGGACGGCATGGATTATGTGCTGATCCCCGAAGGAGAGGAGGACAGTGATCTTGGATTTAAGGAAGCAGTGTTGATACATGAACCCTTAAACAGCATCTATCTTGCGGCTTCCTCCGCCATGGATCTTTTTGTGAGACTTGATTCCCTGGACAGGATAAAGACCTGCTCCACCTCTGCCGCCGATTATTCCGTAGAAGAGGCAAAAAAAAGGATAGAGTCCGGGGAGATAAGATATGTGGGAAAATACAGCTCTCCCGATTATGAAGCTGTCCTGGACAGCGGCTGTGATCTGGCCATAGAGTCCACCATGATCAATCATTCTCCGAAGATCCGGGAGGAACTGGAAAAGCTGGGAATTCCCGTGCTTACGGAGAGATCCAGCTATGAAAAGGATCCCCTTGGGAGGCTTGAGTGGATAAAGCTCTACGGTGTACTCCTTGGCAGGGAGAAGGAAGCGGAGGAGTATTTCCTTGCCGAAGAGAAAAAAGTGAAGGCAGTGGAGGAAGCCCTTGAAAACGAAAACAGGGATGAAGAGCATAAAAGAAAAGTCGCTTTCTTCTATATTTCCTCAAACGGCTACGTTAACGTAAGGAAGCCCGGAGATTATGTATCCGAAATGATAGAGACGGCAGGGGGAAGATATGCATTTGAGGATATCTCCGATGAAAGTGATAATGCATTGTCCACCATGAACATAAACTGGGAGGAATTCTATAAGGAGGCAGTTGATGCCGATATCCTTATCTACAATGCCACCATAGACGGTGGAATGGAAAGGGTGTCCGGGCTTATGGAAAAGAATCCTCTTTTCGCTGATTTCAAGGCCGTGCATACGGGAAACGTATACTGTTCCAATGCTGATATGTTCCAGAGGACAGGTCTTGTAGCCGATATCATCACGGATATGTACAGGGTGATAAAGGGTAAGGATACGGAGAGCCTCAGGTTCATGTATAAGGTCAGGGACTGATACAGCAGATAACGCTAAAATGGCGGTTTGATCATATGGACAGAAAAAAAACACACCTTATACTTTTCATAAGCCTGATTCTTGCGATACTGCTCCTTGTCGTCATAAACATACTTACGGGGAGCGTGGGTATCAGTGTCCGGGACATCCCGGACATTCTCCTTAAGGGGGACAGGAGCAGCGCAGAGGGCAGGATAATCCTTGATATCAGGCTGCCGAGGATCATAGAAGCACTGTTCTTAGGGGGCGCCCTGGCTCTGTCCGGATATATGCTCCAGACCTTTTTCTTAAACCCCATTGCAGGACCCTATATACTTGGAATATCCTCCGGGGCGAAGCTTCTGGTAGCGATCCTTATGGTGTGGGCGCTTAAGGCGGGTTTTGCCATGAATTCCCTGATGCTTGTGGCCGCCGCTTTTATCGGATCTCTTATAGCCACGGGCTTTGTCCTTACAGTTTCCCTGAGGGTAAGGTCCATGTCCATCCTTATCGTATGCGGCGTAATGGTGGGGTATATCTGCTCTGCCGTTACGGAGCTCATAGTGGCCTTTGCCGATGACAGCAATATCGTAAATCTCCATAACTGGTCTCTCGGCACCTTTTCGGCAGCGGGGTGGAACGAAGCCCGGATATATATTCCCATAGTTGCTGCCGGGATACTGGCAGCTCTCTTCATGTCAAAGACAATGGAAGCGTACCGGTTCGGGGAAGAATATGCGGAGAGCCTGGGTATCAGCATATACGGCTTCAGGGTGCTCCTTATCATTGTTTCAAGCGTATTGTCCGCTACCGTTACGGCATTTGCGGGGCCGGTGTCCTTCGTAGGTATCGCAATGCCCCATGTTGCAGGTAATCTTTTCAGGTCGGAGAAACCCCTTATCATAATACCGGCTTCCTTCCTTCTGGGGTCTGCCTTCTGTCTTTTCTGTGACCTTCTGGCAAGAAGCCTCTTTGCCCCTTCGGAGCTGAGCATCAGTACGGTGACCGCGGTTTTCGGAGCGCCCATAGTGATCTCCATGATGATCGGCAGGAGGAATGAGAATGTCTGAGATCTTATTTAAGAATGCATCCATAGGATACAGGGGAGTGCCGGTCTTAAGAGCTGTGAGCTTTACTGCGGAAAAGGGCGGGATCACAGCTCTCATAGGTCCAAACGGCACCGGCAAGTCCACGGTACTGAAGACCGCAGCCGGATTATTAAAGCCCATAGAAGGCAGGGTATGTATAAGGGACAGATCCATAGGCTCCTATTCCCCGAAGGAGCTTTACGGTATCATTTCCGTAATGATGACGGACAGGGTAAAGACTAAATTCATGAGCTGTCATGATGTGGTAAGGGTAGGACGCTACAGGTATACCGGCATATTCGGTACTCTCACCCAGGCCGACAGAAGGGTCATAAGGGAAAGCATGGAACTGATCGGCGTATGGGACTTAAGAGACCGGGATTACGCAGCCTTAAGCGACGGACAGCAGCAGAGGGTCCTGCTTGCAAGAGCGATAGTCTCCGAACCCGGGATACTTATCATGGATGAACCCGCAAGCTTTCTCGATATGGGGAGGAAGATCGAATTTTTTGATGCCCTTAAGGGGCTTGTAAAAGAAAAGGATATGACGGTACTCATTTCCATGCATGAGGTGGAGATGGTAAAAAAGGTGGCGGATAAGGTCATATGTATCTCCGCCTCCGGAGGGATAGATGCCAAGGGTGCTGCGGAGGAGCTGATCAATCCTGCATATATGGAGGAGCTTTTCGGCATGAAGAAGGGCAGATATGAGGAATACTACGGCTGAGAAAAAATGCGCATATATCATGGTGCAGGGTACCATGTCAAACGCGGGAAAAAGCCTTATAGCAGCGGGATTATGCCGGGTATTCATGCAGGACGGGTTTAAGGTATGTCCCTTTAAATCCCAGAATATGGCCCTCAATTCCTATGTGACGGAGGATAACCTGGAAATGGGAAGGGCTCAGGTCATGCAGGCGGAGGCCGCGGGGATACGGCCCTCCGCCTATATGAATCCCATCCTCTTAAAGCCTACGGGGGATATGAAGAGCCAGGTCATAGTAAACGGCGAAGTGTACGGGGATATGAGCGCAAAGGAATATTATGCCGTAAAGACAAGGTTCATTCCGGATATAGAAGCGGCCCTTCATAAGCTGTCCCGGGAATACGAGATCATAGTGATAGAAGGAGCGGGTTCACCTGCGGAGATCAATTTAAAGGACAATGATATCGTTAACATGGGCATAGCGAAGCTCACCGATTCCCCCGTGATCCTTGCGGCGGATATCGACAGAGGAGGCGTATTTGCCCAGATCTTCGGCACGGTCATGCTTCTGGAGCCTGATGAAAAAGAGAGAGTGAAGGGCATAGTCATCAATAAATTCAGGGGGGACAGGAGCATACTGGACCCGGGCATAGAAAAAACAGAGGAAATGCTCGATATCCCCGTATGCGGAGTGCTGCCCTATATGGATATAAGCCTTGATGATGAGGATTCCCTTGCTGAAAGGCTTGAAAACACTAACTGTAAGGATATAGACATAGCGGTGATAAGGCTGCCCCATATATCGAATTTCACCGACTTTAATGTCTTTGATAAGTTTGAAGGTGTGAGTGTCAGATATGTGAAAAGAGCATCCGGACTTAAGGATCCGGATCTTCTCATCATACCGGGAAGCAAGAATACCATGGACGATATGCGGTATTTATGGACAGGGGGCCTTGCGGAAGCGGTTTTATCCTATGCAGGGAAGGGTAAGCCCGTGATGGGTATCTGCGGCGGTTACCAGATGCTGGGAAAAAGGATCCGGGATCCGGAGGGTGCAGAAGGGGGAGGAAATATTGAGGGTCTGGGGCTCCTGCCTGTGGAAACAAAGATCTGCGGAGATAAAAAGAGAGAATTATGCAGGGGCAGGTTCCGGCAGATCAACGGCATATTTAAGGACCTGTCGGGGCTTGAGTACAGCGGATATGAGATACATATGGGAGTGAGTGACCTATCCGGTGAAAACGCTTCCGGATTTACGGAAGGTGAGTCGGGATGCAGCCTTGGCAACGTGTACGGCACCTATGTCCACGGTATTTTCGATGCGGACAGAGTGGCGGATGAGGTGGTGGGGTCTCTTTGCAGGGCGAAGGGCATATCCTATGAAGGCGGGAAGATAAACAGGAAAAGCTTTAAGGAAAAAGAGTACGACAGGCTTGCGGACATGATAAGAAGCCATATGGACATGGATTATATATACGGGATCATGGGACTTGAAGGCTGATGATCCCCGGGGCAGGTGCTGCGGTAAGTTTCGGAAAGCAAAAATATGGATCTTGATATCTATAAAGAAATAAAAATAAGATGGGACAGGATCGCAAAGCCCATAGACGGCCTTGGGGATTTCGAGGATGCCATTTGCAGGATCGGCGGGATCCTTGGCACTGCGGAGCCTGACATCCGTAAAAAGGCACTGGTCATCATGTGCGCTGACAACGGGATCGTAAAAGAAGGGGTTTCCCAGTGCGGGCCGGAGGTCACTCTTCAGGTGGCAAGGGCGCTGGGAATGGGGAGAAGCACTGCAAATGTGATGGCTCTTGAGGCCGGCATAAAGTGTTTTCCCGTGGATATTGGCATCGATCATGAGGGCAGCATCCCCGGGGTCATTGACCGGAAGATAAGAAGAGGAAGCTTTGACTTCCTTGAAGAGAGGGCACTCAGTGAAGATCAGGTGAGAAGGGCTGTCGATACAGGGATCGAGCTGGTTCATAAATTAAAAAGGGAGGGCTTTAAGCTTATAGCCACCGGTGAAATGGGGATCGGAAATACCACCACCGCCACAGCTCTTTTATGCCTCCTGACAGGTGCGGATTCCCTCCTTGTGACCGGAAGGGGTGCGGGACTTGATGACAGGGGTCTCGAAAGAAAGGTAAAGGTGATAGGGAAAGCCTGTGAGTTATACAAGAGAAGTGACACTGACGACAGGAAAGAACTGGCCTATGACTATTTAAGCGCCGTGGGAGGCCTTGATATTGCAGGACTCTGCGGCCTCTTCCTCGGCGGACAGAAATACGGCGTCCCCATGGTGATAGACGGTTTTATTTCCGGAGTGGCCGCATTATATGCGGATGCCATAAGTCCGGGCTGCAGGGACTGTATGATACCCTCCCACAGCGGGAGAGAAAAGGGCCTTGGGAAGGTATTAAAGGTATTGGGACTAAAGCCCCTTATAAACGGAGATATGGCTCTGGGTGAGGGAACAGGGGCCATCATGGTATGTAAGCTTCTGGACAGCGCCATAAGCCTCTATGATAAGGGGGCGGGATTTGATGATAACGGCATTAAGGAGTATGAACGCTTCACATGATGATACTTGTTGTGGGAAGGCCTGACAGCGGCAAATCGGCAATGGCCGAGAAACTGGCAGGGGAAATGTCTACGGAAAAAAAGAAGATATACCTTGCAACCATGATTCCTTACGGGGAGGAGGGAGCCTCCAGGGTGGAAAGGCACAGGGCTTTGAGAAAAGGCAAGGGCTTTGTCACCGTGGAACGGCCTTTAGGTGTGGGAAATCTTCCCGACAGGGAGGGCTTCATAGAGGGGATAAGGGCTGAAGAAGCCACTGTTTTACTGGAATGTGTTTCAAATCTCTGCGCCAACGTGATGTTTGAAGGGGGAAAGGGAAAAAACTTAAAAAACCCGGAGGAAGCAGCGGAAGCCGTTACGAAAGACATATTGAAGCTTAAGGAGAGAGTAAAAAACCTTATCGTTGTGACGAATGAATTTAAGGAGGAGGAAGGGACCGACAGGGAAACCCTTGAATATATAAGCGCGGTTTCCGGTGTAAACAGGAGACTTAAGGAGGAGGCTGACAGGATCTATGATGTGACCGGGAAAAACGGGGACAGATATGAGAAGGACAGCGGATCCCGGTGGGGTTCTAAGATAACAGGGAGTATGCTTGCGGCCTTTTCCCTTTATTCAAGGATACCCGTGCCCCGCTTTGAATGGAAGCCTGAAGGGATGGAATATATCCTCTGCTTTCTGCCTATCGTGGGGGCGGTGGTCGGTCTAACGGAATACGGATGCCTTTATCTCCTGGGATACCTTAAGCTCCCGCTGACTGCAGAGGTGGCTGTCCTGTCACTTGTCCCTCTCATCATCACCGGAGGCTTTCATGTGGACGGATATATGGATGTGAAGGATGCCCTGGGGTCATATAGGACAAAGGAAGAAAAGCTTAAGATCATGAAGGATCCGCACACTGGTGCATTTGCGGTCATCGGTATCGGCATGTTTTCCCTTGTCTGGGCAGGAGCCTTATCTGTCATATGCGGCAGGGATCCGGGCGGGATAAAAATGGTACTGCCCTTTATATTTGTGCTGTCAAGAACAGGTGCTGCCATATCCTCCCTGAGGCTTAAAAAAGCGAAGGATGAGGGAATGCTTAACAGTGAGACCGGGAATTCCGGCAGAGGAGAGTTAGCGGTAACGATCCTTGAACTGGTACTCTGTATCGTAGCGCTAACCCTTGCGGATCCGGTGAGTGCAGTGTTATTGGCGCTGACCCTTGGGGTTTTTTATATTTATTACAGGCATATGGTTTATAAGGAATTCGGCGGGGTCACCGGAGATACAGCCGGTTATTATGTGTGCGGAAGTGAGCTTGCAATGCTTTTTATACTGGCAGCTTCCTGTATTTTCAGAACCTGGTGAGATGGAGACTTTTGTTTTTTATCATATGGGGGCTCTGGCCCTTGGATGGATACTTGACCTTATTGCAGGGGATCCGGTAAACCTCCCCCATCCCGTGAGATGGATAGGGGGGCTTATAGCATTCCTTGAAAAAAGGCTGAATGACAGGGAAAAAAGCCCCGGGATACTGAGGATAAGAGGCTTTATCCTGGTGTTGATCACGGTGGCTCTCCCGGCTCTTATATGCTTTTCGGTAACGGCAGCGGTATACGCTGTCAATATGACTGCGGGGATGATACTGGAGGGCATCATCACCTTTTACATGCTCTCCTGCAAAAGCTTATATACGGAGAGCATGAAGGTTTACCGGGCCCTGTCAGCAGATGATCTAAGTGGGGCGAGGCAGGCGGTATCCATGATAGTCGGCAGGGACACGGAGAACCTTGACAGGGAAGGGATCATCAGGGCAGCGGTGGAGACTGTGGCGGAAAATACCTCCGACGGTGTGACCGCACCCTTATTCTTCCTGGCTCTCGGCGGCCCGGTGCTTGGAGTGGTTTATAAGAGTGTCAACACCATGGACTCCATGATCGGATATAAGGATGAAAGATTTAAGGATATCGGTTTCTTTGCGGCTAAGCTTGATGATCTTATGAATCTTATTCCTTCAAGGCTCAGCGCGCTGGTCATGATACTGGCCTCAGTTATGGCCGGCAGGGATTATGACAGCCGGAATGGGTTAAGGATCTTCATCCGGGACAGATATAAGCACTCAAGCCCCAATTCCGCCCAGTGCGAGAGCGTGTGCGCCGGAGCGCTGGGGATAAGGCTCGCGGGACCGGCATCATATTTCGGGAAAAGGGTGGATAAGCCTTTTATCGGAGACCCTGTAAGGGAAACCGGGGCAGAGGATATCGTTAGGGCGGACAGACTGATGGTAATGACGGCAGTGCTCTGCTTTCTGATCTCGGAAGCAGCGCTGTGGGCGGCGGCAATGCTGCTTTCCGTCTTCTGACCGTTACAGTGGGCAGCGGCAATGATATAAGGGAAGGGTCATGGCAGGATTTGAATATGTGCTCCCGGAAGAGATAGAGAACAGGAGCTTTGAGATAATCGAAGAGGAACTGGCATCCCGCGGGGTAAAGCTCAGGACTTTAATGTCCGACAGTGACTGTTTAATAAAGAGCAGCCCCGTTGTAAAAAGGGTGATCCACACCACTGCGGACTTTGACTATGCGGAAAATCTCTTTTTCAGTGATGATTCCCTGACTAAGGCATATGAGCTCCTTACATCGGCTTCGGTCATAGTAACGGACACCAACATGGCTTTAAGCGGGATAAACAGGACCGCCCTTAATAAGCTTGGGATCAGGGCATATTGCTTCATGGCTGATGAAACCGTAGCCGCCGAAGCAAAAGAGAGGGGGATGACCAGAGCCGCGGTAAGCATGGAGAGAGCTGAAAAGCTTGACAGGCCGGTGATCTATGCCATAGGAAACGCACCCACAGCGCTTATTGCCATAAATGAAGCATATGAAAGGCATAAGGGACTTAAGGAAGAGGGCTATCATCCCCCGGGGCTTGTGATCGGAGTCCCTGTGGGATTTGTGAATGTTGTGGCCGCCAAGGAGCTTATCATGGAAAGCGGCCTGCCCTGTATAGTGGCCAGGGGCAGAAAGGGCGGAAGCAATGTGGCAGCGGCCATAGTCAATGCGCTTATTTACCAGCTGACACGGAGCTGAGGATCACTTATGGATAAGGGAGGAAGAAAGGGATTTACCACGGGAAGCTGTGCTGCTGCGGCTGCAAAGGCCGCTTCTTTCATGCTGCTTACCGGCAGGGACTTAAACAGGATATCCATAATGACTCCGGCGGGGATAGAATATGATACTGCCCTTGAAGATATCTCAAGGGGAAAGGGATACGTGAGCTGCGCAGTGCGAAAGGACGGAGGGGATGATCCGGATGTCACGAAGGGGATCCTTATCTATGCGAGAGTGAGCATTATCGAAAAGCCTTCATCTCCCGGACAGGATGACGCCTGCCGTATAGAGATCACCGGAGGAGTGGGGATAGGGACAGTGACAAAGCCGGGACTGGACAGGCCCGTTGGCAGCTATGCCATAAATTCCACACCACTTGCAATGATAAAGGGGGAAGTGGCCGCTGTGGCGGAGATCGCGGAGTTTTCCGGAGATATCAGGGTGGAGATAAGCGCCCCGGAGGGTGAAAGGATAGCGGAACGCACCTTTAATCCGAAGCTTGGCATAAAAGGAGGGATATCCATAATCGGAACCAGCGGCATAGTTGAGCCCATGAGCAGCAGAGCGGTCCTTGAGACCATAAGGCTGGAGCTGAGACAGAGGAGGGAAA
>JAFVEU010000210.1 GCA_017475845.1 Lachnospiraceae bacterium
AGGATAACAAAACAGCGCTATAGTTGCCCAAGCTGAAAACCCAGGAGGGCGCATACTATCATAAAAAAAGAAAGCATATAAGAATATCTGTACGGGAAAACTATGGGCTGGTTAAAGCCGTGCCATACGATATTAAATATGTTCAGCCAGAAATTCAGGCACAGGAAGAGACAGAACAGGAGAGAGACCATCCTGTCCTTCAGCTCTATCTTCTTATTGAAGAGATAGATAATAAAAAATACCAGAACAACTGCGCCGCAGTATACGTTGGGAAGACCCGTGCTCACATTTCCCTTAAAGGAACCCGCAAAAAACTGCCGGGGAAAGGCCCTCAGGGAAAAGGTCCGGAAAAATCCGAAGGCAAAGCTGGTCTTTTCTCCTCTCAGGGAAAGTACCGCAGGAATAAGGTTAAAAGCCGTAAGCAGCACAGCAATAAGGGAAGAAGCGGTAAAAGAAAGGGCGGCCTTCGCCGAGAAACCCCTTTTCAGTGATTCCGCTATGAAAAACAGCAAAGCAAATATGCATATCATATACCCCGAATAATAGTTAAACAGAACGGCAAGGGAAAGGGTGATGATATACGGGAGGTTCTTTTCCGGTCTCTCCATAAGCTCCAGCAGGAATAAGATGATAAGAGGAAAGATGATCAGATTCCCCGAATACATGGTAAGCTGGAAATAGGTGGCGGAAAAACCGCAGAGAGCGTACGCTGCGGCAAAGGGAACAGACCTCATATTCCCCTCATATTTACGGGCAAGGAGAAAGGCCATGGAAAGAGAAGAGAGCCCGGCGGTGAGAAGTATCACCAGAGACTCCGCCACGGGAAGCAGGTCATTTGGAAAAAGGAGCGTGAGAAAGTTCAGGGGGGAATAGTAATAATAGGCAGAAAAACCCGCCATGGAGCCCCCGAGATTCTTGCTGAAGGAGTAGGAAAAATCATTGCTGCCGAAAACAATGGTCTTTAAATAGGCGAGATAGTCCACAAACTGGTATTCCATATCGCCGGTCATCACAGTACTGTCCCCGAAGGGATATATCCCGTGGAGCGCGAAAACAACCACAAGGATCGCCATCGGAATAAAAAAGGATGACAAATAAAACACAGTTTTTTCCGTTTTACCTGTCATCCTTTATACCCATTCCTTCTTGATCAGTAGCCATCCGGAGCCCCGCAGGTCCCGGACAGCTGCCTATAACACTCTGTAACACAACACAACGGGCCCGGGCCGCAGCCGGGTTCATCAGATCTTGAAGAAGCCCAGATCCTCCTCCAGCTTCTTTGCCAGATCATTGAGGTCGCTGGCAGACTGTGACAAAACATTGACCGTTGCGTTAAGCTCTTCCATGGAAGCGGAGGTCTGTTCCGTAGAGGCTGCGTTCTCCTCCGAAATAGCTGAAAGAGAGTCCATAGCGTCCACGATGATGGTCTTGCTGGCAGCGCTTTCCTCAGAAAGCCCGGATATGGTGGATACTCCGTCCACAGTGGAACCCACGCCGTTTATCAGCTCGTTGATGGTATCAACCGTATTGCGCAAAACTCCGTTAACATTATTGCCGATCTCCGTAACTTCCCCGGTCTTGGTGATAGCGTTCTGTGACTGGTCAAGAAGCTTTGACATCTCGTTTCTGATCTCCTCCGCTGTCTGTGCGGATTCGGTCGCAAGCTTTCCTATCTCTTCCGCAACAACTGCAAAGCCCTTGCCGGCTTCTCCCGCGCGGGCAGCCTCGATACTTGCGTTAAGCGCCAGGAGATTGGTCTGTGATGCAATGGATGTAATACCGTCTACTCTTTCATTTACCGCATGAACGGCTGCATTTGTAGCGTTCATTCCTTCTGTGATCTCCTGCATTGCAACGCTCATGGCATCCATATTGCTGGAAAGCTTCCTCAGAGCATCTGCGGAAGATGTGGAGGAATCGTTCATGAAGGAAGCGGTGGAGGCCAGCCCCTGAGCATTATTGGCCACATTCTGAATGGCATCCGACAGGCTTCCGATATTTTCCGTAGCCCTCTGAATGGTATCGGCCTGCTCGGTAGCTCCCTTTGCAATTTCCTGTACCGCCTCGGAAACATCATCCGTAGTCTGACTTATCTGTCCTGCGGTTTCGGCAAGGGATTGGGAAGACTCCCCAAGGGAACGCATCACATCCTTCAGATCGGAAACAACGCCTTTCACATGAGACAGGACACTGTTGGTATTATCCACGATATGTCCGAACTCATCCTTACGTCCGTCGAACCCGGTGATCTCCACGAATCTGCCTTCGGCAAATTCGGAAAGGCTGGAATTGATGGCATTTATCGGTTTAAGGAATGAAGTCGACATGAAAAGAACCGCCACTACAGACAGCAGTATAAGAACTGCTCCTATAACCGATATCGCAATGGCGCTGGTCCTGGCATGGGCTGTAGCTTCATTTATATTAATGCCGTTTACTACGATAAAGCCGGAAATAGGCTCCTTAACATAAGCCATCATGGCCTTGTAACCCCTGCCCGTGTCGGATACGAACATCCCCTCGTCAAGTCCGGAGGTATAAAAAGGCGCGTCGCTCATATCCTGTTCGGTTTCGTCGGTTATCTCAAACTGGGCATGTGCTGCCAGAGCTCCGGATTTATCCACCACAAAACCATCCGTGACCACTTCAGCCAGAAAATCATGGAGATCACTGAGACTGTAGTTCCTCTGGACTGTACCTATAACCCTGGAATTATCGCTGCTCATTACGGGAACACAGAGAGTGATCTGTCTTGCTCCGGTGGATTTGCTCACAATAACATCGGAAACAAATGCATTTCCGGCCATGGCCTGCTGGAAATACTCTCTTTCCTTTACATCCACACAGTCTCCCTTGCTCCGGATCTGCTGCATGCCGGCATCATTGGCTATGGCGATGATGCTTCCGTCATTAAATTCCGCATCCACCGCTGTGATAAGACTAAGAACTCTATCCTCCAGGGAGCTGTCCCCCTCAAGAAACGCCTTTACCTCCGCAGATTTTGCAACTGTCTTTATCGCTGTAAGGTTTTCATTAAGTATCCCCGAAAACGATGCTTCTACATGCTCACAAGACAGGAGATTCGCTTCCTCCGCATCCTCAAGCGCCTTACTGGTGATGGAATTGTAGCTCACGATCAGAAGCACTATACCCATAACGAGAAGCGGTATCAGAGCCATGATCAGTAACTGGGTTCTCACCTTGAATTTAGACATAGAAATCTCCCTTTCCTTTAGAATATCATTCTCCAGCCGGATCCTTCTTTTTTGATCCTTTCAGCACTGAAGTTCACATAAATTTAAGGATAAGTATAGAATTTTTTTTCTGATATGGCAAGAGCGGAAAAACAGAAACATCACCGGCCCGGGGGTGGGAAGAGAACCCGGTCGGTCATGATGGCAAGTCCCCATACCACAATGAGGTTTACCGCAAAAGAAAGGGGGAAGTTTATCTTATTTCCTATGGTAAAGCCTATGATCCCCGCGTTAAAGCACTGGATCATATACAGGGGAAAAGCCAGCAGTCCGATATATCTCACGGTCCCGTAAAGGAGTTCCTTTCCCTCAAAAAACGCTGATAACTCTTTGTTTTTACTGTATCCGGCAGTCAGTGAGAGGCTCCCGGTTATGATAACGAGTATACCCGCTGCAACGGATACCGCTCCGAAAAAGCTTTCCGACACAGATGCGGCTATCCCGGAGAACTTCAGGTATTTCACAAAGACATAAGACAGAAAAGACAGTAAAGACACCGGAACCAGCCACTTCCTTTCTTCCTCTCTGCCGTCTCCGCTGTCCAGCGCCTCCTTTAACAGTGCTCCCGTAAACATGGAGAGAGCCCCCGCAAAGTAATAGGCTTCCATTTTGCCTGTCCTTACACACCAGAGCGCCAGAAGGCCAAAAAGGATCAGACCCCGGATATAGCGGTTATGGATCTTTAAGAACAGGAACAGCAAGGGGTAGAACACAAGGATCGCCGTCACAAACCAGTACAGGGTGGGATAGACAAACACGGCAAAAACCTGGGCGGGATCCCTGAAAGAATAGAACCCTGTAAGGAATGACAGCAGGTAGAATAAGCACAGCATGGGAAGAATCCTGATAAGCCGCTTGTAATACCAGCGGGGCAGTCCCGACATCTCTGTCTTCCGGACAGAGGAGAAGAGGGAGAAGCCGCTTATCATAAAGAACAGCTGATTCCCCATGTCCTCTCCGAAAAAGGTGAGCCACCTGAATTCCCCCGGAAGAATGGTGTTGCAGTGATAGAAAAAGATCATCAGGCAGGCTGTACAGCGGATCACATCCACTGCGTATACAGTTGTATTACCGGAACTCCGGTCAGTCAAGTTTGCAGCTTCCATTCAGGTTGTTTCCGGAGAAGGATACCGTCTTTGAAGTCTCATCATAGGTGAATTCATCCTTCTTTGCCTTGTAGTCCTTTTCGTTTATCTTCACCTTTACGGACTTAAGGCTGCCGTCCTTCTTGAATTTCGGCGTTACAGTGTCGGTATCCTTCACATAGTACGGGTTGACCTTGAAGGAGAGACCGTTAGAACCCTTGGTGGCCTTCTTTACTGCTTTTACTGTATCCTTGTCGGCGTTGTCGAGTCCGGTTATACGGATAAGGCCTTTCTTCTTATTCACCTTGATTTTAGTGGCTTTATATTCCTTTCCGTCATAGATAACCTTTATATCCCCGAAAAGCTTCAGCTCCGGCTTCGCTTTTCCGAAGAAGGGTATCTCATGGCAGTAGCCTATGCGGAATTCTCCCTTTGTTTCCTCGGAATATGCCATAGGCTGGTTATCGGAAACTGTTATCACCTTTTCCGAAGAAAGATTCCCGCTGCCTCCCTCATCATCTTTCTTCTCATCCACATAGGTCAGATACCAGTATGAAAAGCTGTCCGTCTCCGCCAGGATCTCGGTTCCGGTGCCGGAATTCACTATCTCCACTGTCCCGTCGTCATGTATATGAACGAGATAATATGTTCTTGTTACGCTGCCATCGGTATTTTTCATTTCCACCGGAACCGTAACGGTAAAGCTGATCTTCCCCGAACCTGATACGGGTTCTGTTTCTTTCTTTTTATCGTTCCCTACCTGCACGAAGAGCCCCATATCAAGCATCACTCCCGTTGCTTCAACTGTTCCGCCGGTTTTTTCCTTTATCTCCTTATCCGCTTTCTCCTTATTGCCTTTTAGTACTTTATTTTCCATATCAATAATGCTTTCCTTTACTGAGATGGATATGGTGAATTTTGCACCCTCAGCTACCCTTTGCTGCTCCTCTTCACTGAGGCTGTTGAAAAGTGAAACAGCGACATCATCGGGGATTTCCACCTGTCCCACGGAATAAGACTCTCCTTCGGTACTCTCTTCCGATGAAAGGACAGTCTCAACCTTGATCTCATTACCCGAAACACTTAAGGTTTTCGTTGATACTGTATTTTCAACTATTTTAAGGGTCCTGACCGTAAGGGCTTCGGATGGCTTTCCGGCAGCCTTGCCTCCGCCTGCTGCGTATCTTGCTATGACGCTGTACTCTGTATCCGATTGAAGCCCGGTAAATATACCTGTCGTATTCCAGTTATTTCTCCCAACAATAGAATATTCCACGCCCTCTTCAACTTCTACGGATATGGCATCG
>JAFVEU010000211.1 GCA_017475845.1 Lachnospiraceae bacterium
ATCGAGCTATATAAAAACATTCGTATTTCTATTATGAGTTTTCGGATAACAACCGCTCTATCCGCTCTGCTACTGAGTTTGCGTCAATCCCTATCTCTTTTTTCAGAATATCCGGGTTTCCATGCTCCACATATTTGTCCGGAATGGAAACGTTTATTATTTTTAGATCTCCGGAGGAAATAGCGTGCGTTTTTTTGTTAAAAAGATCCAGAACCTTCTCTCCGAAACCTCCGCTGAGAACATTTTCCTCCAGGGTGACCAGCACCCTGACCCTGCGGGATTCGGATAACAGTCGTTCTTCGTCAATGGGCTTCACAAACCTGGCGTTTATTAAGGAACAGCTGATATTTTTCTTGGAAAGCAGCTCCCTTACCTTCTCTGCAGTCTCCACCATGGAGCCCAGGGCAAAGAGAGCCACGTCTTCTCCGTCATAAAGCTTCTCCGACTTTGCAAGCTCTATCCTCTGCCTGAATTCCTTGAACCCGTCGCAGGCAGTGCCCCTGGGGTAGCGTATGGCTATGGGTCCGTCAAAGGCTATGGCGAATTTCATCATGTCCGAAAGCTCCCATTTGTTTTTGGGGGCCATGATATGCATATTGGGTATTGATGACAGATAGGAGAGATCGAAGATACCCTGATGGGTCTCTCCGTCGGCTCCCACGATCCCCGCACTGTCGATACAGAATACCACATGGAGATTCTGTATGCATACGTCGTGGAGTATCTGATCGTAGGCCCGCTGAAGGAAGGATGAATAAATGGCCACAACCGGTATCATTCCACCCGCTGCCAGTCCTGCCGCAAAGGTGACGGCATGCTCCTCAGCGATCCCCACATCAAAAAATCTGTCAGGATAGAGATGCATAAACCTTTTAAGTCCCACTCCATCTGGCATAGCGGCTGTTATTGCGCACACTCTGTCATTTCTTCCCGTAGCCTTCAGCATCACTGTTGAAAATATATCGGTCCAGGCCGGTTTTTCCTTGTTTTTTAAGGGAAGGCCGGTCTCGATATCAAAGGGTTCCGTACCGTGAAAGCGGGCAGGATGACGCTCTGCGGGGGCATAGCCCCTGCCCTTTTTAGTGCAGACATGGATAAGGACCGCGTGGTTTATCTTCTTGGCCTCATTTATGGTCTTTACCATGTTATTGACATCATGCCCGTCTATGGGCCCGAGATAGGTGATCCCCAGGTCTTCAAAGAACATTCCGGGCACAAAGAGCTGTTTGATGGAATTCTTGTATCTCTTTAAGCTGTCCACTATCCTGTCGCCCATGGGGATCTTTAAGAGCTGCTTCTGCAGCGTCACCTTAAAGTCCTGATATCCCTCAAAGGTCCTGATGCTCTGGAGATAGCGGGATATTCCCCCCACATTCTCGGAAATGGACATATTGTTATCATTCAGGATTATTATGAAATTGGAGGTGAGTCTGGCGGCATTATTAAGTGCTTCATACACCATGCCTCCGGTCAGTGCCCCGTCCCCTATGACGGACACCACCGTATGGCTCATCTGCCTCAGATCCCTGGCTTTGACCATTCCGAGGCCCGCAGATACGGAGGTGGAGCTGTGGCCCGTATCGAAGGAATCACAGTCGCTCTCGCTTCTCTTTGGAAAGCCCGACAGCCCTTTGAATTTCCTCAGCTCATCAAAGGCATCCTTCCTTCCCGTAAGTATCTTATGGGTATAGGACTGGTGTCCCACATCAAAAACTATCTTGTCTTCGGGCAGATTCAACGAGAGGTGCAGCGCCATGGTGAGCTCCACCGCACCCAGATTCGAACCCAGATGTCCGCCGTTCTCACTGATCTTTCTAATGAGAAATTCCCTTATCTCCTGGGCGAGAAGTGCGTATTCATCAGGATTGATGCTCTTTATGTCATTGGGTTTGTTTATCCGGTCAAGTATCATAAACGTACCACTCAGCTCTCACGATCCACCAGGGATGAGATGAGCTCTCTTAGAAAAGCACTGTCTCCGGCAAGGGAATCAAGCTTTTCCACTGCCGAAAGGGAGAGTTCCCTCTGATCCTTTTCAGCTTTCTCCAGGCCATATAAAGTAACATAAGTTACTTTTCCGTTTTCGGAGTCGGAGCCCACGTGTTTCCCAAGCTTTGCCTCATCTCCGGTCACATCCAGGATATCATCCTTTATCTGGAAGGCTATACCGGTATCCGAACCGATCTTAAAGAGCTTCTCCCTGTCCTCTTCTTTTGCTCCTCCCAGAATCCCTCCGGTAACAAGAGCCGCTTCTATAAGGGCTGCGGTCTTATTCTCGTGGACATAGATAAGCCTGTCGCCATCCACCTCAAGGCCTCGCTTTTCCGCGTCCACATCGGCGGACTGGCCTCCGAGCATGCCGTTCATTCCCGATTTGTCAAAAAGGACCCTTAATGCGTCGATGATCCGGCTTCTTAAGATTTCCCTTTCCTTTTCGGAAGCCTCCTCCGGTATCAGGTCAAAGGCCTTCATGGCCGTCTCAAAGGAGAGATTTAAGAGGCAGTCCCCGGCCAGAGTGGCTATTCCCTCTCCGTAGACCGCATGGGTGGTCTTTTTCCCTCTCCTGTACATGTCGTTATCCATGGCCGGAAGGTCATCATGGATCAGGGAATAGTTATGGATGAATTCAATAGCCGCCATAAAGGGCTCTATCACCTCACCCTTTCCCCCGTACATATCGAAGACTTCCTTCATTATCACAGGTCTTAAGTGCTTTCCTCCGGAGGAAACCGAGTATTCCACGGCTTCTAAAACCCTTCCGGCAAAACCCCCGGGGGAAGGAGTATACTTCTTAAGCACGGCTTCGGCAAAAGCAGCCTTTTCCTTCAGTTCCTCACTGAAACTCTTCTGTCCCATTTTCCGTTATCACCTTCACCTTTTTTTCTACCCGGTCGATCTTCTCGTTTACCTGCTTTAACACAGCCATACCCTTTTCAAATCCCGCAAAGGCATCCTCCAGGGAAATATCCTCCTCGGACAGCTTCTCCGTGGTCTCTTCAAGGATCTTAAGGCCCTCCTCAACGGACTCTATGGTTATCCCGTTATTCTCAGCTGAATCTGATCTCTTCTTTGCCATTTACCGTCGCGATTATCCTTCCGTCTTTAGTGTAGATCCTTATATCTTCTCCCTCTTTCACATCTCCGGTGCTCTTAACGGGCTTTCCGTCGGCCCTTTCGGTGAAAGTGTATCCTCTGCTCAGTGTATTTAAGGGGGAATAGGCCGAAAGCTTCCCGGAATAAAGGGCTAAAAGACTCCTTTTTTCCTTAAGTATCCTGTCCATTGAGGACTTAAGTATCTCACCGTAGCGGAGAGCCCTCTCTCTTTTCAGCTTAAGTCTGTTCTCCGGAGAGTTCATCCTTAAGAGGGAGCGCATCCTTTCAGCCTCTTCACGGCATCTGCCTATCCTGCCGTTCATGAGATAGGTCATCTTATCCCCGTATCCCTTAAGAGTCTCCATAAAGGAATAATAGTCAAAAACCGCCAGTTCAGCTGCGGCAGAAGGGGTCGGTGCCCTGAGATCCGCCACAAGATCTGCAATGGTAACATCTGTTTCGTGACCTGTACCGGAGATCACGGGGATATGGCAGTCAAAAATGGTCCTGGCCACTATCTCCTCGTTAAAAGCCCAGAGATCCTCAATGGAACCTCCGCCTCTTCCGACTATTATCACATCCGGCTCCAGCTTCTCCAGGGTCCTTATCCCCCGGGAGACCGATTCTGCCGCTCCTTCTCCCTGTACCTGTGCAGGGAAGAGGATCAGCTCCACATAGGGGTTTCTCCTTTTCGAAACATTTATGATATCCCTGACCGCTGCTCCCGTAGGAGCGGTCACCACCCCTATTTTCCCGGCCATTAAAGGAATGGGCTTTTTGTACATAGCGTCAAACATGCCCATTTCCGAAAGCTCTTTCTTAAGTTCTTCGAATTTCCTGTATAATTCCCCGATCCCCGCTGCCTTTACGGATCTGACGTAAAGCTGGTAGGAACCGGTCTTTTCATATACGGACACTCTTCCCCGGATAATGACCTTATCTCCGGCCTCCAGCCTGAAATCAAGACTTAAGGTGTCCGAGGCAAACATAACACACGATATTGCAGAATTCTCATCCTTCAGCGTAAAATAGATATGCCCCGAAGAATGATATTTCACGTTGGAAAGCTCCCCCTTTACGCTCATATCCGAGAGCATAAAGTCGTCGGAAAAAAGTCCCCGGATATACCTGTTTAATTCACTTACACTCCACGCCTTTTCTCCGGACATAGCCCTCTCTTGATAGTGTCACTCTTTATCCCTGATAACTCCGGACAGAATGCCGTTCACAAAGCTTCCCGCATTGTCCTGTCCGTATTTCTTTGCAAGCTCCACCGCTTCGTTTATCGCCACTTTTTCGGGGACAGTCTCATCATACAGAAGCTCATATACCGCAAGCCTGAGTATCGCCAGTTCAACCTTTCCCATCCGGTCTATGGACCATTTATCGGAATGGGCCTCGATCTTTGAGTCTATTTCCGGGATAAGCTGCTGTACTCTGGCAAACTTATCCTCTATCTCCTTCCTGGACCCGGGATCGGCAGCCTTTTCGGGGGACTCCAGATACAGCCGGATCTTCTCGGGCATATCCTCAGGAGGATTAAATTCCGTCATGAAGATCAGGACGAATATATTTTCCCTGATAAGGCTTCTCTTCATTCCTCGTCTTCCTTCTCCATCTCGATACCGGACACCCTGACATTGATGTCGGCTACGGAAAGGCCTGTCATGTTCTCTATTGAGCTCTTAACCCTCTCCTGGACCATTCTGCTGACTTCGGGGATATTATAGCCGTAGCACACGGTTATGGTCATTTCCACGTGGACTATGCCCTCTGCCACGTCAACCTTAACCCGCTTATCGTTCTTTTTTACTCCAACGTAAGCCATTATGGCATCTCCCAGGTTTCCGCTGCTGCTTCCCACGCCCTCCACTTCACCGGCGGCTATGGCTGCAATGGCAGCGACCACGTCATCCGCGATCTTTACTTCTCCCTCTATATCCGTGCTGAGAAGAGTCCGATTGTTGTTTTTTTCATTAGCCATGGTATTCCTCCCGTTTCCGGCCCTAAACAGACCATCTGTTAATTATAACATGATTAAGCCGCCATTTCACATCATATGTTGAAGGTCAGGGTATATTCTTTTTTATCCTCTATATAGGTGACTTTGTCCGCATTTTTCACCAGATTAAAGATCTCCTTATCCGTAAACAGTGTCTCAAAGAGGTCATTGTAAACCTCCTCGGAAGAGGCCCTTATGGTGAAAACATGCTCCCCCTTCTGCTGTTCATGGTCAAATACCGCCTTAAGCCTCCCCATGTCCACCTTTGTAAAATACATGGATTCCTTTACGTAATAGTATTCGTCCAGAGAAGTGCACTCGGGCAGCTTTCCCTTATCGCTTATCTGATGGGTGCGAAGGAGTATATCCGAATTGCAGCCGAAATAGTTATAGCTGATCCTGTTGGCCTGACTGTCGTTTATATCCCTGTATGAGGAATCCCCCCATGTGGTGTCTATGTAGCAGTATGTACCGTCAAGCTTTGCCAGGTTCCAGGAATGGGACTCATCCGAAGCACTGCCGTAGACCACGATGCAGAATATCCCCAGCTTGTCCAGCAGATATTTGGTGGTCATGGAATAACCCTGGCACACGCTGGAGTGATTTAAAAGAACAGATGATATGTTTTGATTGTCCGGAGCATTGATGTTGTATTCGGTATGGTTTATTATCCATTCAAAGATATATCTGGCTTTTTCGTAGTCACTGTCGTCGGAGGGAACCTTTTTAAGGATGGCATCCGCCGCCTCCTTTATCTTCGCTTCCTTATTCTTCCTCTCACTCTTAGGGGTGTTATATTTACCTGAAAAGGCTATGCTTATGATCTCTTCCCCGCTGTTTATCACTGTGGTGCTGTAGCCGTCGCAGTAAAACATCTCGGGGTGGTCCATAAGGACGATATTAAAGATCCTGTCCACCTGATCCTGGTCCCGGGAGGAAAGAGTGACCTTATCCTCCATGGAGAAAAGGGCATTATAGATCTCAAGGTACAGCTTTTTATCCCCTGTGGAAAGATTCGAGAAATAGTAAGCCTTTTCATCCTCTTCCGGGATATCGGCGATCTCGTCGGGACTGACGGTATCACTCACAGCCGGATCCTCTCCGGCCGCTTCCTCCGTCAGCTCCTCCTCTGTATCCTCATCTTCTTCCTCATCCTCCGGTTCTTCCCTGTCCTCTTCAGGTTCCTCCCTGTCCCCGTCATCCTCCGGGGCGCTGTCCTCATCCGGTCCGCTGTCTTCGTCCTCTTCAGCCTCCCCGGAGAGATCCTCTTCCTGCTCTTCTCTGTCCTCCTCTTCCTTTTCCCCTGTCTCTTCCGCTGTTTCAGTACTTTCCTCGGTGCCGTAGATAAGGTCATAGTCCCTGGCTATGATCTGCCTTATGATACTTCCCGCTATCCTCTCCGGAAGGTAGTTCAAAGAACAGGCCGTAAGGCATAAGGACAGAAAGATAGTGAGGAACAGTGCCGAAACCCTTCTAATGACCTTAATTATCGCTGAATTCATCCAGTTCAAGCCCTTCGTTCCGCTCCAGGGTCATACCGATGGACCAGCTGTTTACAAAGAGCAGGAGCGGACGGCCTTTTAAGTCCCTCACCCGCTTCATGTCGCTGGTACCGGTAATGGTGGAGGGATCTATGCTCCTGTCCCTTATCCACCTGATATGCTCATAGGGGAGCTGCTCCAGAATGATCTCCACGTTGTACTCATTCTTCAGTCTGTACTGCAATACTTCAAACTGCAGTACTCCCACCACCCCTACTATGATCTCCTCCATTCCGTAATTCTCTTCCTGGAAGATCTGTATGGCGCCTTCCTCTGCTATCTGCATGATCCCCTTCACGAACTGCTTCCGCTTCATGGTGTCCACCTGTCTTACCCTGGCAAAGTGCTCCGGGGCAAAGGTGGGGATCCCGGAAAACCTGAATTTATCCCCGGGAGAGCAGATGGTATCCCCTATGGAATAGATACCGGGATCAAATACCCCGATTATATCCCCCGCATAGGCCTTATCCACCACATGCCTGTCATCCGCCATCATCTGCTGAGGCTGGATAAGCCTTAATTCCTTTTCACCCTGTACGTGGTATACATCCATTCCGCCCTCGTACTTTCCGGAGCAGATGCGCATAAAGGCTACCCTGTCCCGGTGGGCCTTGTTCATATTGGCCTGGATCTTAAAAACAAAGGCGGAAAACCCCCGTTCCACAGGATCAATAACACCTGTGTCTGAAACTCTGGGAAGGGGACTCATGGTCATCTTAAGGAAATTATGGAGAAAGATCTCCACTCCGAAATTGGTGAGAGCCGACCCGAAAAAAACAGGAGAAAGCTTTCCGTTATTGACTTCTTCCTGATCAAAGGGCTCTGAAGCCCCGTCTAACAGCTCAATCTCGTTAATGAGCTTTTCCCTTGCCTCTTCTCCTATAGCCTTAAGGGATGCTTCCTCGTCGGAAAGGGAGATAACTATCTCCTTTCCCTCCTTTGTTCCCTTCTCCGTATCGGCGAATTCCACTATATTGCCGCTTTTCCTGTCATAGACCCCCTTGAAATCCTTTCCCGAGCCTATGGGCCAGTTAATGGGACAGGTGGCGATCCCCAGCTCCTTTTCTATCTCATCTATGAGGTCAAAGCTGTCCCTGGCATCCCTGTCCATCTTGTTTATAAAGGTAAATACCGGTATTCCGCGGCGTCCGCAGACCTTAAAGAGCTTTCTGGTCTGGGGCTCCACTCCCTTGGCTCCGTCTATCACCATTACTGCCGAATCCGCAGCCATCAGCGTCCTGTACGTGTCTTCGGAAAAGTCCTGGTGTCCCGGAGTATCCAGAATGTTAATACACTTTCCTTCATATTCGAACTGCAGCACGGAAGAGGTTACGGAAATCCCCCTCTCCTTCTCTATCTCCATCCAGTCGGACACCGCATGCCTTGCAGTGGCTTTTCCCTTGACACTGCCGGCCAGGTTTATCTGCCCTCCGTAAAGCAGAAATTTCTCCGTCAGAGTGGTCTTACCCGCGTCAGGGTGGGATATGATGGCAAAAGTACGCCTTCTCATTATTTCATTTGAAAGATCGCTGCCCAAGTCTCTTCTCCTTATGATCACTTATGTTATTTAATCTCGCTGTTGAGCCATTCCACTGCTTCCTTAAGGCCTTCCTCGCTGAATTCAAAGTCCTTTTCCCTTAAGGCCGCCGGATCCTTTTTCTCCCAGCACCAGGGTTCCGGCCATACCGAAGCCCGGAGACTGGCATCCTGCCCCCATTCCTCCCGGGGACTGAAGAACACATTTTTTAAGGGTTCCCTTCCCAGGCGGAACCTCTTCCCCCTGTAGGAACCCATATAAGCCTCGCCGTAAAGATAATGGCTGAAGCCGTAAACATCGGAATCACCTATCACATATTTCACGTTTCTGTCCCTAAGCCTGATCCTCTTTATCTTTTTTCACGATGCTGATATGTACATCCTTAAGCTGCTTCTCCTCCACCTCTGAGGGAGCCCCCATCATCAGATCCTGTGCGTTCTTGTTCATGGGGAAGGGGATTATCTCCCTTATGGACTCCTCTCCGGCTATGAGCATTATCATCCTGTCCACACCGGGAGCTATGCCTGCATGGGGCGGTGCCCCGTAGCAGAATGCGTTGTACATCGCCGGGAACTTCTTCTTTACATCTTCCTCCCCGAGGCCCACTATCCTGAATGCTTCTATCATGATCTCGGGATCGTGGTTTCTCACGGCGCCGCTGGAGAGCTCCACTCCGTTGCACACCAGATCGTACTGGTAGGCAAGTATCTTTAAGGGATCCTCATTCCTAAGCGCTTCCAGACCTCCCTGGGGCATGGAAAAAGGATTGTGGCAGAATTCCAGCTCTCCGGACTCCTCCCCGACTTCGTACATGGGGAAGTCAACGATCCAGCAGAATTCATAGGATTCTTTGTTAAAATGGCCCTCAGCCTGAGGTCCTATGAGCTTTATGAGCACTCCCGCGGTCTTTCTGGCATACTGCTTTTTGCCTGCGGCAAAGAAGACACAGTCTCCGCTCTTTAATCCCAGAGCCTCTATGAGTTTATCCTTTCTCTCCGAAAGGAACTTGCTTACTCCGCCGGTAAGCTCCATGTTTTCATCCACCTTCACATAGCAGGCCTTGAATCCGGAAATGACCTCGGTATCTGCTAAGATCTTGTCTATAGCCTTTCTTGACAGGTTAAAATCACTGACTCTTACGGCCTTTATGGTATTTCCCGCCGCAAAGGGGTTGAAACCGCAGTCACTCAAGACCTCTGTCACATCCTCGCATGTAAGGTCTATCCTCAGATCCGGCTTGTCCGTGCCGTACTTATCCAGAGCCTCTTCATAACCTATCCTCTTAAAGGGCGCGTCAGAAGCCTTCTTATATATGCCGTGACGGGCAAATACCGGAGGAAGCACCTTTTCCAGCACCGCAAACACATCTTCCTGGGTGGCAAAGGCCATCTCCATATCCAGCTGGTAGAATTCCCCGGGAGAACGGTCAGCCCTGGCATCCTCATCCCTGAAGCAGGGAGCTATCTGGAAATATCTGTCTATCCCCGAAGCCATGAGGATCTGCTTAAACTGCTGGGGTGCCTGGGGACGGGCATAGAATTTACCCTCATGAAGCCTGGAGGGCACCAGATAATCCCTGGCTCCTTCGGGGCTTGAGCAGGTAAGGATCGGGGTCGTGATCTCCATAAAGCCCTCATCGCTCATGGCTTTCCTGAGTTCGGTAACTATACGGCTCCTTAAGACCATCCTGTCCTTTACCGCCGGGTTCCTTAAGTCCAGAAATCTGTACTTAAGCCTGGTATTCTCATCCGCCTCCCTTGACCTTGTGATTTCAAAGGGAAGCTCGTTATAAAGGCATTTTCCCAGAACCTTTATGTCAGAGGGCACCACCTCTATCTCTCCGGTCTCCATGTCCGGATTCTTTGAGGAACGCTCCCTGACGGTGCCCGTGACCTGAAGTGTGGATTCGCAGTTTACACCGCTCAGTCTCTCCATCATCTCCTCATCCTCGATCACCACCTGTGTCTTTCCGTAAAAATCCCTTAAAACCAGAAAGCCGAGATTTTTGGACACCTTCCGCATATTCTCGTAATATCCGCAGAGGGTAACGCTGCTCCCTGCATCCTTAAGCCTCAGCTCATTACATTTATGGGTCCTTGACTGTATCATGATCCTCCCGTACTGCTCCTTTCACTGGATTAGAAACTATTGTTGTTTATTCAAAAAACTCTTTTATCTCCGTATATCCTGCGGCGTTCAGATTATCCTTCTGGAACTTTTTATTCTTCATCATTCTGGACAGGAGAACGGTGCTGCCGCTTCTCCGCCTCTCCTCTGCTTCCTTCATGATCTCCGACAGTCTCTCTCCCTTAATCTTCTTATCGATAAGGAAGGCTTCCTTCCCATTCTCTTCCGGTACCGTGAAGCCTCTGTCAAGGAGGATGGTGATGATCCGCTCAAAACCTATGCTGAAACCGCAGGCAGGCACCTTATTTCCCATGAAGCGCTCCACCATGCCGTCGTATCTTCCGCCCCCTGCAACCGAGGAACCGAATTCATCCATACTGATCTCAAAGATGGTCCCGGTATAATAGGACATGCCCCTCACAAGTGTGGGATCAAAGACCATCTTAAAGGATCCCCTCTTTGAGGCGTTAACGCAGTCAATTATCCCGGAAAGGGACTCTGCGGTACCCTCCGGCAGTTCCTCTCCGAGGATCTCCTTTAATCCGGCTATCCTGTCACTGCCTCCGGAACCGTTATCAAAAAGCGAGAGATATTTATCCACCACGGCTTCTTCGAATCCCGACTCCTTAAGCTCCTCTCTCACTCCGTCAAGGCCGATCTTATCCATCTTATCCAGTATGATGAAAACCCTGTCGTAATCCTCGGGAGCAAATCCTGAATAGGCAGCCATGGCCTTTAAGAATCTCCTGTCGGAAATCCTCACGGTGTAGCTGTCAAAGCCTATTTCCGCAAGTAATGAAGTCGTTGCAAGAATGAGTTCGATTTCTGCAAGATTTGTTGCATCGCCAAGAATATCTATGTCACACTGCATGAACTGGCGGAATCTCCCCTTCTGGGGCCTGTCCGCCCTGAATACATTTCCCATCTGCAGCGCCTTGAAGGGGCTCTGCAGTTCATTGATGTGTGCTGCATAATATCTGGAAAGGGGAAGGGTCAGGTCGTAACGGAGACCCGAATCCGCAAGATCCGAAGAATCCCTGGCATTCTCAAGATCCAGCTTCTCTCCCCTCTTTAAGATCTTGAAGATAAGCTTTTCATTTTCTCCGCCTTGATTGCTGCAGAGATTTTCTATATGTTCAACAACAGGTGTTTCTATTTCCGTAAATCCATATCTCCCGTAAACTTCACGGACCTTTCCCCGGACATAATTCCTTATCTCCATCTCGCCGGGGAGTATATCCTTCATGCCCGTGACGGGCTTTCTGGGTAACGACATTTCTGTTTCCGCCTTTCTTTTTATACCCTGAACCAGGGATTGTACATCTTCTCTTCCCTCACTGTGGTCTCATCGCCATGACCGGGAAGTATATAGGTGAATTCCGGCAGGACTGCGATCCTTTCATCTATGGATCTCTGCAGGGCACTGTCCGAACCCGTGGGAAGATCCGTCCTTCCCACCGACCCCTCGAATACCGTGTCTCCGCAGATCAGCATCTGCTTGTCCGGGATATAGTAGGACATACTGCCCTCTGTATGTCCCGGTGTCTTTATGCAGGTGATCTTAAGTCCCCCTGTCTCCAGCACCTCATTATCCTTAAGCCAGTGATCCGCTTCCAGGGTGACCCCGACCTCCCCGAAGGACATACCGGTTCCGGAACAGTTAAGTATCGCATCATTAAGAAGCTCCTTTTCATCCTCGGAGGCATAGAGCAGGGGCTTCCAGCCCTCGTCCCGGGAGAGCCTCAAGAGCTCCGGGACTCCGGTTATATGATCGAAATGCCCGTGAGTCAGTATGACGGACTTAAGCTCCATCCCCTGATCCTTTATATAGGAAAAGACCCTCTCACCCATGTCGCCGGGATCAAATACCACAGCTTCCTTTGTCTCTTCATTACAGAAAATGAAGCAGTTAGTGCCCACCGGTCCCAGGACCATTCTCTTTAAGCTTATATCCATTTAAGCACCCGTAGTTCTTTCTATATCCAGGACTCCGGGAACTGTCCTCAGTTTATGGGTTATGTTGTCCAGCTCCGCAGTACTGTGGATATTAAATGAAACATAAATGGTAGCGATGTTCTGCTTATTCACCCTGCAGTTCACCCCTACGATACTGATATTGTTCTCGGTGAATATCCTGGATACATCCACCAGAAGTCCGTTCCTGTTATTGGCGAAGATATTGATGTCCGCCATATACTCTTCATTGGCGTTCTCTGCCCCCTTCTGCCAGTCAGCCTCTATAAGTCTCTCCCTGTCGGGCTCCTGCATGTTCATAACGTTGATGCAGTCGGTACGGTGTATGGAAATACCCCTGTCTCTGGTTATGAATCCGACTATCTCATCCCCGGGGAGAGGGTTGCAGCACTTGCTGAAATGTACAGAAACGTCCGTTATTCCACGAACGATTATTCCGCCCTCACTCTTATGGAAAACGTTTTTCCTTGCCGTCTCTCCCATGGTGGAAAGAGCTTCGGCATCCGTAAGGTTTCTGGCATGATCCTGCTCATACCTCTCCACCATACGGTTCACCACCTGGCCCTCCTTAAGACCCCCGTGCCCTATGGCTGCATAGACGGAATCGAAGTCCCTGAAGTGGTATTTATCCATTACGGCCTGCTGGTAATCGGCCTTCATTATATCTTCCTGCCTGATGGCATGACTCTTGCAGTACTCCGCAAACTGTACCTTGCCCCGGGCAATATTGTCTTCCTTTAATTCATTCTTGAACCACTGATTGATCTTTGTCCTGGCCTGGGTGGACCTAACGATCTTCAGCCAGTCCCGGCTGGGCCCGCGGGAATTCTGACTGGTAAGGATCTCCACCCTGTCACCGTTCTGTATCACATAGTCAATGTTTACCAGCTTCCCGTTGACCCTGGCTCCCACCATCCTGTTACCCACAGCGCTGTGGATCGCATAGGCAAAATCCACGGGAGTAGAGCCGGAGGGAAGGTTCTTCACATCCCCGGAGGGGGTGAAGGCATATACAAAATCGGAGAACAGGTTTAAGTCACTCTTTAAGAGGCTCATGAATTCCTTATTATCCGAAAGGTTCTTCTGCCACTCCAGAATCTGCCTCAGCCATGAGAGCTTCTCCTCTTCACTCTCATCAGGCCTCTGCCCGTTTGAGGTCTCCTTATACTTCCAGTGGGCTGCGATACCGAATTCCGCAGTCCTGTGCATATCATAGGTCCTTATCTGTATCTCAAAGGGAGTTCCGTTGGGCCCTATCAGCGAAGTATGGAGGGACTGGTAATTATTGGCCTTGGGCATGGCGATATAATCCTTAAATCTCCCGGGTATGGGCTTATACATCTCATGTATCATACCCAGAGCCGCATAACAATCCTTCACATCATTTACTATTATCCTTACGGCAAAGAGGTCGTATATCTGGTCCAGGTTCTTATGCTGGTTCACCATCTTCTTATATATGGAGAAGAAATGCTTCACCCTTCCGCTGATGGAGGCCTCGATCTCCGCTTCCTTCATCTTTCCGGACACTTCCTCCACTATATTCCTTACGAACTCTTCCCTTTCACCCTTTCTCTGGGCGATCTGTATCTTTAACTCCTGATAGACCTCGGGCTTCAGGTACTTTAAGGAAAGGTCATCAAGCTCCACCTTTATCCTGCTGATACCCAGCCTCTGGGCTATGGGAGAATAAATATCAAGTGTTTCTCTTGCTATCTCCTGCTGCTTTTCCGGACTCTGGAACTGCAGTGTCCTCATATTATGGAGCCGGTCCGCAAGCTTTATTATTATGACTCTTATGTCCTTTGCCATGGCAAGGAACATCTTCCTTAGGTTATCCGCCTGGAATTCCACCCGGTTCCCGTGATACTTAAGCTTTGAGAGCTTTGTAACACCGTCCACCAGCTCTGCCACATCGCTGCCGAACTCCCTCTCCAGATCCTCCTTCGTCATGATGGTGTCTTCCACCACATCATGGAGCAGTCCCGCCACTATGGTCTCTTTGTCCATCTCCAGATCCGCAAGTATGGTGGCGGTGCTTAAGGGATGTATGATATAGGGCTCCCCGCTCTTCCTCAGCTGGTCCTTATGGGCATCGGTGGCAGTCCTGTATGCCTTTTCTATAAGGCTTATATCATCCGAGGGGTGATACCTTTTCACGATCCCTATAAGATTATTGTAGAGAACCTCCGGGGAAGTATAGTCCTCAACCGCATACATACGCCGTTTTTCAAATACTCCGCCATCGCTCATGGTATCACCTCCTTTCGATATTATCCGGCTTCTGCCGGTCCTGTCCGATTACTAACTTTTTATTATAATCTTTTTTCTCAAAGTTCACAACCGAGGGTTTATGTGCCGGGTCTTACACCGCTACTGGGAACTTATAGTCAAAATCACTGTACTCATAGCCGGGAAGGCTGAAATCCTCCTTTGTAAAGGCGTAGAAATCATGTATATCCGGATTCACCGTGAGCTTCGGCGCGTCATGCTCCGGATTTGCTATAAGCTTCTTCACCGGCTCTATATGCCTGTCATAGATATGGCAGTTCGCAATGACATGCACCAGCTCTCCGGGTTCAAAGCCATAGGCCGATGCAAAGGCGTATACAAGGAGAGCCGCCTGCACGGTGTTCCAGGAATTGGCCACTGCCATATCCTGGGAGCGCTGGTTCAGCATACCGTTAAGCTTTCCGTCCATCACATTGAAGGTCATGGAATAAGCGCAGGGCGCAAGGGCCATCTCCGACAGATCCGCCGGGGTATACATCATGCTCATTATCCTTCTGGAACCCGGATCGTTCACCAGCTGATAGATTATCCTGTCGGTCTGATCCAGCTTCCACAGCCCTCTTCCATCCTTTTCGGAGATCAGGCCTCTCCTGTCAGAAACAAAACACGTGTCATCATTTGTAAACTTCCCATCCGGGAAGGCTTTCTCCAATCCTTCCTGCTTTACATCGGAGTAGGGGCTCTTCACTCCCATCTGGTATCCGTAGGCCTTTCCTATGCTCCCTTTTTCATCTGCCCAGGCATCCCACACCTTTGAACTCAGATCATGAACATTATTGGACTTCTTCTGCCATATCCAGAATATCTCGTCCAGAGCAGACTTCCAGAAGGTCCTTTTCAGGGTCATTATCGGGAATTCCTTTGACAGATCATATCTGTCCACCACTCCGAAAAGCGCCAGCGTATGAGCAGGACTCTTATCATCCTCCCATACGGGCCTCACCTCCATGCTTTCGTCCGATACTCCCTTTTCCAGTATGTTCTTCACATTTTCTATAAAAAGCCTGTCTGCAGCACTCATTTCCGCTCCGCTCCTTTTCTAAAGCACTCCGGCCTGTATCCTTTACATTATAAGTGGCTATATCAAAAAAGCAAATGGATTTTCTATATCTGCCGTTTCATGGTACAATCGGTAGGCGGTTTTATTTAGTTTCCGGTGCTTGCTGGGCTGCTATGACGCCCCGTCGGGGCAGCACTACATAGAGCCGCGATACATTATGTAAACTATAGAGAGGATATAAATATGAACAACAACGCAGTGGATCTGCATGTGCATTCGAATAAGTCGGACGGAACCCTTACTCCGGCGGAGCTGGTAAGGTATGCGGCTTCAAAGGGGCTTAAGGCCATGGCCTTAACGGACCACGACACGGTGGAGGGGCTGGATGAGGTACTGAAGACTGCTAAGGAGACGGAAAACGCACCGGAGATCGTAAAAGGTGTTGAGCTGTCCACGGATCTGGATGGAAAGGATATCCACATAGTGGGGCTTTTCATAGATCATAAGAATAAGGGTTTCGAGGATTATCTCAGTCGGTTCATAGTATTGAGGGAAAAGCGCAACAAAGATATGTGTGATGCCCTGAGGGAAGGACTTCAGATGGATATCACCATTGAGAAGCTTACGGCGGCTTTCCCCGGCTCCGTGATGACCAGAGCCCACTTTGCGAGATACATGCTGGACCGGGGGTTCATAAAGAGCATGGATGAGGCCTTTGACAGGTGGATAGGTGACGGAAAGCCCTATTATATACCGAGAAACAAGGTCACACCGGAGGAAGGCGTGGAAGTGATCCTTAAGGCCGGAGGCCTTCCGGTACTGGCACATCCCATTTTGTACAGATATTCCAAAGAGAGGCTGGAAAAGCTGGTAAGCTCCTTAAAGGAAGCGGGGCTTGTGGGGATAGAGAGTATCTACAGCACCTATTCTGTGTCGGACACCAGATATATAAAGGAACTGGCAAAGAGATTTGACCTGCTGGAGTCCGGAGGATCGGATTTCCACGGCAGCAATAAAAAGACCATAGATCTCATGACGGGCACAGGGAAGCTCTATGTGCCCTATAAGGTATTTGAAAAGCTTAAGAAAAGGGCAGGAAAACAGTAAAAGCCCTTAATCCTCCATATTTTCATAAATGATCTCGGCTATGGCGCCGTTATTGTTGTCTGCCTTTGTGACGAAGTCCGCGGCCTCTTTGACCTCAGGTCTTGCGTTACTCACCGCATAGCCCTTTCCGGCGGCTTCTATCATGGAGATATCGTTTCCCTCATCCCCCGCAGCCAGGGTGTCCTCAATGGGGACCCCCGCATACGAAGAGAGAAAGGTAAGGGCCTTTGCCTTTGTGGCGGAAAGGGTGCCGAATTCCAGAAGCCTGTCACTGGAAAAGAGGCTGAAAAGCCGGTCTCCTATAAGGGGTCGCATGTGATCCCGGAAGCGTTCCAGCTTTGGCCTGTCATTCATCTCGGCGCAGACCACCTTAAGAGGCGGAGAAGGCAGCAGATCAAGGAGTTTGTCCAGACCGTCTATCACAAGGGGTTTTATATACCTTCCGCTGGTATAGCTTCTTATTATCTCCGTATCGTGGAGAGCAACGACATAGTGTTCCATATAGGTCTGGCAGTGAACCTGTTCCTTTTCCGCTTCCTCAAAGATAAGTCTTGTATCCTCAAGGGAAACGGGCTCCCGGACTATGGTCTCCCAGTCACTGCCGTTGAAGCGCGAGATCTGTCCTCCGTTAAAGCTTGCGATATAGACCCCTTCCCTCTTTAAGCGGAACCGGTCCGCCAGGGGAAAAGTGTCCTCAAAGGGCCTTCCTGTCACAAAGGCAAAATAATTTCCCCTGTCCAGGAATTCATTGATGGTCTCAAGATCCTTATAGCCAATGGCTTTATCATCATTTAACAGAGTAAGATCCAGATCCGTAAACAGAAATCTCTTTTTCATGTTCTGTCTTATTTACCTCATATCCGGCACCTGTCCGGAACCCTTCTGATTCAGAACAGATACGCGTATCCGGCTCATCAGAGCCGTTGCTTTCCCTTCATTATCTCCCAGAAGATAACCGCCGAGGCAGCTGCCACATTCAGGGAATCAACACCATGGTGCATGGGTATCATGGCTTTAAGGTCACAGACTGAGATTATCTCATCCGGCAGTCCTTCACCCTCGGTACCAAGGACCACCGCAAGCCGGGAAGCTCCCACTATCCTCTCATCATCGACCCCAGCGGAATCCTCCCTTAAGGCCATGGCCACGGTTTTGAATCCGAGGCTCTTAAGCTCCCCGATAAAAGCAGGACCCTTAAGGTCATTTTTCCGAAGCTTCGTCCAGGGTATCTGAAAGGCGGTTCCCATACTGACTCTGGCAGAACGCCTGGTCAGGGGATCAACGGAAGGGAAGGTTAAGACCACTCCGTCCATTCCCAGAGCCGCCGCGGAACGGATTATGGCTCCGGTGTTGGTGGGATTTACGATATCATAGAGGACCGCGATACGGTCTTTGTCCTTCAGAAAATCTCTAAGGGGTAAAAGCTGCTTTCTCCGGAAGACTCCCCAGAGCCCTCTCACCAGCTTATACCCCGTAAGGGCAGTCACCACTTCCCTCTCTCCGATATAGACCGGAAGAGAGTCCAGCTTCTCCTCACCCAGTATCTCCCTGACAGCGGAAAAAACCTGAGCGCCCTCAGTGTCAAAGCGCTCCCTCTCGATAAGCAGGGACAGGGGCTCATAGCCCGCTTCCAGGGCGCGGATCATCACATTTGCGCTCTCTGCCACAAATACCCCGGGGTCAGGCTCATAATAATGAAAGAGCTCTGTTTCGGACATCCCGGAAAAGATCTTAAGTGCCGGGTCCTTAAGGTCAGTGATGGCTGTGGTATTCATAAGAAAGCCTTAATTCTCGTCTTCTTCAAGATCAGCGGTATAAACCGTAGACTTCCTTGCGGATTCGTTATTTGCAAGGTATTCGTCATAGGTCGTGATCTTGTCCGTAAGAGTTCCATCGGGGCTTATTTCCATGATACGGTTGGCAGTGGTCTGCACAAACTGGTGGTCATGGCAGGTAAAGAGCTCCACTCCCGGGAACTTGATAAGGCCGTTATTTAAGGCGGTGATGGATTCCATGTCCAGATGGTTCGTGGGCTCATCCAGCACCAGACAGTTGGCCCCGGAGATCATCATCTTGGAAAGGAGACAGCGCACCTTCTCTCCTCCGGAGAGCACATTCACCTTCTTGACCCCGTCTTCACCGGGGAAGAGCATACGTCCCAGGAATCCCCTTACATAGGTCACGTCCTTTACGGGAGAATAGCCCGTAAGCCACTCGGTAATGGTATAGTCGCTGTCGAACTCCTTTGTATAATCCTTGGGGAAGTAGGCCTGACTGGTGGTAACACCCCATTTATAGGTGCCGGAATCAGGCTCCATCTCTCCCATTAAGATCTGGAAGAGAACGGTGATGGCCTGCTCATTGCCTCCAACAAATGCCACCTTATCGTCATGACCTAAAACAAAACTTATGTTATCTAATACCTTTTTGCCTTCTATGGTCTTGGAAAGGTTCTCTACAGTCAGAACCTCGTTGCCTATCTCCCTGTCGGGACGGAAATCCACGTAGGGGTACTTTCTGGAGGAGGGCTTTATATCATCAAGCTGTATCTTCTCCAGGGCACGCTTTCTGCTGGTAGCCTGTTTGCTCTTGGAAGCGTTGGCGGAGAAGCGGGAAATAAACTCCTGCAGCTCCTTTATCTTCTCTTCCTTCTTCTTGTTGGCTTCCTGCTGCTGACGTTTCATCAGCTGGCTGGATTCGTACCAGAAATCATAGTTTCCGGCATAAAGAGTGATCTTTCCGTAGTCGATGTCCGCTGTGCAGGTGCAGACCTTATTCAGGAAGTATCTGTCGTGGCTCACCACTATAACGGTATTGTCAAAGTTGATAAGAAACTCCTCAAGCCAGTCTATGGCATCCAGATCCAGGTGGTTCGTAGGCTCGTCCAGTAATAAAATATCAGGTGATCCGAAAAGTGCTCTGGCCAGTAGAACCTTGACTTTTTCCGATCCCTTCAAGTTCTTCATCAGCTCCCGGTGGAGCTCCGTCTCTATCCCCAGGCCGTTAAGGAGGGACTCGGCATCAGCCTCCGCTTCCCAGCCGTTCATCTCGGCAAATTCGGCTTCCAGCTCCGCAGCCTTCACTCCGTCTTCATCGGAAAAGTCTTCCTTTGCATAGATCGCATCCTTTTCCCTCATTATCTCGAAAAGCCGCGCATTTCCTCCCATTACCGTATCCAGTACCACATCCTCGTCATATTTGAAGTGATCCTGCTCCAGAACTGACATCCTCTGGCCGGGAGTCATGACCACCTCTCCCTTTGTGGTCTCCAGCTGTCCGGAAAGGATCTTTAAGAAGGTGGATTTTCCTGCTCCGTTGGCTCCGATGAGCCCGTAACAGTTCCCCTCCGTAAAAATTATGTTCACATCCTCAAAAAGAGCCTTTTTCCCGACTCTGTAGGTTACGTTTGCTGCCTGTATCATCTTTTGTTCCCTGCTGCAGGCAAGCGTACTCATCGGTGACGTGCCTGCGCGTCACCGATGGAAGTCTGAAACAGTCCGTTTCAGGCTTATCTGCATCTTTCTGTTTAGTTCCGCGCCATATATGTATATGGTACGCTTAACCCTGCGTCCTTCAGTGAGGGTTTCACTCCGTATCCGGGGTCTCGTCCGCCGGTTTTGTCTCCGGCACGAACACCCTTCCCTTCATGGTCTCCTGCCTCTTTCTGGCAGTGTCCCTGGCCTCACGGCAGAGCTCCTTCTGTGAATTTATAGCCCTTCTTCCTCTTCTGTCGGGCTTTTCATAATTTCCGTCGCTCCGCAGTACATGAGCCTTGATTGTATCAGAAAGTTCCAGAGAAAGGAAGTGCTTTAAATCAGCTTTCAGTTCCTCCCTCTCTACCGGGAAAACGATTTCTACCCTCCTGTCCAGATTCCTGGGCATCCAGTCGGCGCTTCCCATGTAGTATTCCTCATTGCCGCCGTTCTGGAAATAGAAGATCCTGCTGTGCTCCAGGAAAAATCCCACTATGGATATGACCGAGATATTTTCGGACACGCCGGGGATCCCCACCTTCAGGCTGCATATTCCCCTGATGATAAGCTCGATCTTCACTCCCGCTGCGGAGGCCTTATAGAGAGCCTCGATTATATCCGGATCGCAGAGGGAATTCATCTTCCCTATGATCCTCGCTTCCCTTCCGGCCTTTGCGTGCTCAGCTTCCCGGTTTATGAGATAGAGGAATCTGTCCTTAAGCCACAGAGGCGCCATGGAAAGCTTGTTCCAGGAAAGGGGCTCGGAATAGCCGGAAAGCATATTGAATACCGCAGTGGCGTCTTCCCCGATCCTCTCGGAACAGGTTAAGAGTCCCATATCCGTATAGAACCTGGCGGTAGTATCGTTATAATTACCGGTTCCCAGATGGACGTAGCGCCTTATGCCCTCTTCCTCACGCCGCACCACCAGGGCGATCTTTGAGTGGGTCTTTAACCCCACCAGACCGTAGATCACGTGACAGCCGGCTTTTTCAAGGGTTCGGGCCCAGTTTATATTGTGTTCCTCATCAAATCTCGCTTTCAGCTCCACGAGAACCATGACCTGCTTGCCGTTTTCCGCGGCATGGGCCAGGGCGGCAATGATGGGGGAATTTCCGCTGACCCTGTAAAGAGTCATCTTTATGGCCAGTGTATCCTTGTCCCTGGCGGCGGAGCTTATGAAATCCACCACGGGTTCAAAGCTCTCGTAGGGATGCTGTAAAAGGATATCCCCCTTTCTTATCTGGGTAAAGATATCCTCATCCCTGTTCATATACTTGGGAAACTGGGGAGTCCAGGAGGGGATCTTAAATTCCTCGTATCCTGAAAGGGAGGCGACCCTGGTTAAAAACGCCAGATCCAGAGGGCCGTTTATCCTGTAGATATCCTGTTCCTCAACATTCAGTTCCTCCACCAGTATCTTAAGGAGGGCCGGGGCTATACCCTCTTCCACCTCAAGCCTTATGACCTCTCCCCACTGACGGCGGCGTACCTGCTTTTCTATCTCCTTTAAGAGGTCCTCCGCCTCATCCTCATCAATGGTAAGGTCGGCGTTTCTCATGATCCTGAAGGGATGGGCGCACTCTATCCTGTAATTTAAGAAAAGCCTGCTGATATTCCGCTCAATTATCTCTTCCAGAAGGATAAAAGCTCTTTCCTCCGCATTTCCGCTGACCTCCGGGGGAATGGAAACGATCCTCGGAAGCACATCCGGAACCTGTACCAGGGCAAAATCCCTCTTTGCTTCCTTATTTCCCTTCTTTCCGCCTTCCTTTTCCTGGCCTTTAGTCAAAAGGTTGGTACTCTTCAAGGGGGTCATGATGGCGCCGATATTTAAGGTCTTATTCCTGACTAAAGGGAAGGGTCTTGAAGAATCCACAGCCATGGGAGTCAGAACCGGATAGATCTCCTCCTCAAAGTATCTGTCCAGATACGCTCCCTCCGCCTTTGTGAGCTCCTCATGATGGGAAATGATCCTTATGCCGTTCTCCTTAAGGAGAGGCAAAAGGGAACGTCCCCAGGTAGAATATTGCAATGCAGCGAAATCATGGGTGACCTTTGAGAGCTCGGAAAGCTGCTCCTTCGGGGTCATTCCGGCTATATCCTTACGTTTATACCCGGCATGGACCATATCCTTAAGGGATGCCACCCTTACCATGAAGAATTCGTCCAGGTTCGAAGCGGTGATCCCCAGCATCTTTATCCTCTCGAATAGGGGAAGGTTCTTGTCCCTGGCTTCCGACAGCACCCTTTCATCAAATTTCATCCAGGACAGCTCCCTGTTGAAATAATATTCAGGGGATCTGAAATCAATATCAACTGTTTTGTTTTGCTTGGAAGACTTCAAATCTTACTCCCTCCTACATCTTTTTCTTTAATACCGGCCTTATGCCGAAAACCTCTTCAAACAGCCCGGCTCTCCTGTGGAAAAGCCCTCTTTCAAGGGAAATATCATCATTGGTATCAACCGTTATTATGAGTTCCTTTTCCCTTACTACCGCCTTTACGGACTCATATTTCCGCTTGTGGCTCCTAAGCATCCCGGAGGCCAGCCTCAGGATGGCGGTGAGCTTGATGACAGTCAGGTAGCTCTTTTCATCAAGACCGTAGACCATCACATCCTCATAGGTCATGTCTCCGGTATAGGATCTCTCCACCAGAAGCGCCACCATCTCCCTTTCCAGATGGGAAAGTCCTATGATCTCGGTTCCCATTATTATGGAATAGGCGCTTTCCGCGGGAGCATCCAGGGAAATGAATTTCCCCACATCCCTGAGCCTTGCCGCTATCTCCAGAAGGAGCCTGCCTCTCTGGTCTATGCCGTGGTATTTCTTCATACCGTCAAACACAGCCAGGGCACCCTTTGACAGGAGGCTTCCCGTCCCCTGGCTTCCCCTGTACCTTAAGGAGATATTCTCCACGCTGGAGATTATGTCCTGGCCGAAATCATGGCCTGACTTTATTATCTTGTTCTTCTCAGCATAGTCATAGGCTATGCCGTCGGAGAGGCTTACTCCCGGAACATAGATCTTTTCGGCCTCCATGGCCTTGATAAGCTGCTTTATGATATAAGAAGAGGATAAAAGCAGTGGCGAGCTTTCCATGGGGATCCCCACTTCCTTTGAGATCTGCTCGTTTGACATCTGCTTAAGCTTATCTATGAATTCCACGAACTGATCCGCGGTAACGGAGCTGTCAAAGCTGTCGTCCGCGCTGTTCCCTGAGAGCTTATGGATTATATAGGGCAGGTGGTCATCCACCACAATGATGTTTCTGATGACCATCTTCTTTAAGAAGAGCTTCCTGAAAGTATGGACCTCGTCCTCTATGAGCTCGTTTAAGAGCCGCTCATAATTGATGCTTCCCGGCTCCAGCTCTGTAAGTGAGCTCCTTAGCCGGAGTATGCCTATCCTTAAGTTTACGGTGGTGATAAGCTTTGATGAATCGAAAAGTGAAACCTGGGTGCTGCCTCCGCCTATATCTATGAAAGCCGTCCCGCTGTTTATGATATCGTGAAAGCTTGAGCTCCTCAGGGCCACGGACTTATAGTCCAGAAACCTCTGTTCGGAATTGCTGAGTGAAGAGACCGTAAGTCCTGTGCGGAGCTTTATCTGGTCCAGGATTACATTTGTGTTCTCCGTCTCCCTGATGGCAGATGTTCCGTAAGCCCTGTAGGATTCCACCTTGTAGGAATCCATGATATCCCGGAAGCCGTTCAGGACATTGCAGAGCTCATCCATCCTCTCGTAGCTTATCTTTCCCGTATTATAGCTGTCGGTACCCAGATCCACTCTGCGCCTTACATAATCCAGCTCCTTTACTCCGCTCTTGCGGCTGAGCTCAAAGATCTTCATCCCTGTCTCATAAGACCCCACGTCTATCGCTGCGAATAGTTTCATCTATTAAATGCCTCCTCGAAACTGAATCGTATCAATCTGCCTCATTCATTACCGAACCGTTACTTTCTGCGGTGCTTGCACGCTCGGCGTGCAAAAGCGCACCGGTCAAACGTCCCCCGGACGTTTCTGCGGTGCTTGCACGCTCGGCGTGCAAAAGCGCACCGGTCAAACGTCCCCCGGACGTTTCTGCGGCG
>JAFVEU010000212.1 GCA_017475845.1 Lachnospiraceae bacterium
ATCGATAAAAGAGTTGATGAGACCCTTAAGATATGCGGCCTCTATCCCTTCAGGAACTGGCCGGTGAATGCCCTTTCCTTCGGTCAGAAAAAGAGGGTGACCATTGCCTCCATCCTTGTGATGAAGCCGGAGATACTGATCCTTGACGAGCCCACTGCCGGACAGGATTACAGGCATTACACGGATATAATGGAATTCCTTAAAAGCCTGAATGATGATCTGGGGCTCACCATAATCATGATAACCCATGATATGCACCTTATGCTTGAATACACTGATAGAGCAGTGGTGCTTACGGATCACAGGGTCTTAAAGGATGACACCCCCGCCAATATCCTGACCAACGAGGAAACGGCAGACAGGGCCTGTCTTAAAAAGACCTCTCTCTATGACCTTTCAATAAAATGCGGGATAGAGGAAGCCTCCGAATTTGCGGAGCGTTTTATAGAATTTGAAAGACTTAATAAGGAGGAAAAGGCATGAGCAGGATGATCTCCTATACGGAAAAAGACACTGCCGTGCACCGTCTCAGCGGCTTTACCAAGCTCTTCTTTTTTACCCTCTGGTGCGTGACCGGAGCCCTTACCTACGATACCAGGGTGCTCCTTGTAATGATAGCCCTGGGGACTGTGATATACTCCCTCTCCAAAACGGAAAAAAGGCAGGTATCCGCAGTATTCAAGGCCATAATCTTTTTTATGGTGCTGAACCTTATCTTTATCTTTCTGTTCTCACCCTATGAGGGCTGCAGGATCTACGGAAGCCGTACGGATCTCTGCCCTCTCTTCGGGACGGGGATAATCTTCACCCGTGAACAGCTGTTTTATGAATTCAATGTAATGCTCAAATACTTTACGGTGATCCCTGCGGTCTTCATATTTCTGACCACCACGGATCCTTCGGAATTCGCCGCCTCCTTAAACAGGGCCGGAGTGCCCTACAGCATTTCATATTCCGTGGCCATAACCCTCCGCTATATTCCTGATGTTCAGGACGATTTCACAAGGATCCGGAACGCTCAGGAAGCCCGGGGGATCGAAATGTCCGGAAAAGCGGGACTCTTAGACAGGATCAAAAGGACTGCCAGCATCATCTTCCCGCTGCTCTTTTCCACCATGGAAAGGATAGATGTGGTGAGCGATGCCATGGAACTCCGGGGCTTCGGCAAAAAAAAGAAGAGAACCTGGTATTCCTACCGGGCTCTCTCCCCCGCTGATAAAGCCGTTATGGCCTTTATCATTATCTTCTGCACTGCATCAATGGTATTCACCTTCCATGACGGGAACCGCTTCTGGTATCCCTGGTGAATCAATCCTCTTTCTCAAGTCCCTGTGAGCTGCCCGCAACCTTGGAGTAAGCTGCCATGCAGATGGTTCCCAGGATCCCGATGATGATGATATTCCCCAGGAATGCGAACAATCCCTGAGCGAATACCTTGTTTGAAGGCTCCGCATATACCACGATATCCAGTACAGGTGCCACCAGTATCCATGCGATGGCATTTGCGATTATCTGTACTATGTTGAACAGCACTATCTTTCCGGCGGAGACAAATCCTCCCTCTTTAACCGCAAATCTGGATGCAAAAACACCGATGCCGATACCTACAACCGCTTCGGGGAATACCCAGCTCCACCATACAGAGCCGTAGAAAATGGCGTCTCCCAGAGCGTGTCCCAAAAGCCCTATAACAGCACCCACGATGGGTCCGAATGCTGCAGAAAGGAAAGCCAGTATCGCCATTCTGGGCTGCAGATAGGTATTGGGAATACCTATCGGTATCTGTACGGTGGTAAGAACCACAAACAATGCCGTTCCGATACCGATCGCAACAACTTCCCTGATCCCAAATTTTTTATTCATAGATATCCTCCTTTATCCGGTCCTGAAGCCACTGTGCGGCTTATAACACTGTTTCCCGGTCTTATGTATTGTACCCCATAAGACCTGTTATTACAATATCACTTCCCCATTACAGGTCTCAGTCTTTTGGCGATAAAAAATGCCATGGCCATTTTAACGAGATCGGGAATGATGAAGGGGAAAACACACCAGCCCAGTACGGCCATAACCCCTATGGGACCGGTCTCCCTCATATATACCGTCATGAACCAGACCGTTCCGAAAGCATAGCATACAATGAGTCCGATAACGAGAGACAGGATCTCTATCATAAGCTTGTTTCCGAAGATCCCCGTCATCAGGGCATATATGAGCCCCATAAGGATAAAGCCGATGATATATCCTCCGGTGCTGCCGAGAAGCACGCCAAAGCCTCCCTTAAAGCCGGAGAATACCGGGAGACCCACTGCTC
>JAFVEU010000213.1 GCA_017475845.1 Lachnospiraceae bacterium
CGCCCCCTGTCTCTTGCGGAAAGCGGTGAATATTAGGTAAAATAAGGAGACAATACACACGGGACCGCAGCCGGAGAAGATGATGCATGATCCCACGGGTTCCCGAAAAGAAAGGGGTGTAATAATGCTACTGTCATGTAATACCGGGAATATCCCCGTAGGACTTGACTATATCAGGGAGAGTCTGAAGAGCAGAAAGGTCCATTCCAAGGCCATATCGAAAACAATCCTCACATCGGAGGAGGTGCTGGCAAGGCTTATATCCAACGCACCGGATCCGGAAGAAAAGATCAATGTGGAAGTAGTGGGAATATTCGGAAATCACACGGTCCGCTTCAGGGCAAAGGGAGAACCCTTTGACGCGGCTGATATCGAGAAAGATCTTTTATTTGAGCAGGAGGATGAAGAAGCAAATATCGCCATCCGGAGGCTTTTAGGCAAGATCCTTGGAAATAATCTCCATATAGATTGCCGTAACGGCGTGAATACCGCTGAAGTCAGGGTCGTAAAGTCACGCTATTCGGGGCTTATCTATACTCTCATAGCACTGATACTCGGAATCGGCACCGGACTTTTCATGCAGCATTTCCTTCCGGGAGAGCTGGCCAAGGGGATCAGTTCCAATCTCTTTACTCCGATATACAGCATGTTCATGAACGCGCTGAAGATGGTGGTGGCGCCGCTTGTCTTTTTCTCCATAGCGTCCAGCATTGCGGATTTCGGGGACATCAAGGCTCTGGGCCGCATAGCCCTGCGGATCGTGACCATGTATATCCTGACCTCCGTTATAGCTATAGGCGTGGGGCTTCTCACATACCAGATATTCCCCATAGGGAATACTTCTCTTGCTTCGGCAGTCTCAGGAGAGGCAGCAGCCGAGACTCTGGCAAAAAGTGAAAGTGCCACGGTTTCCATCAAGGATACTCTGGTGGGTATAGTTCCCGGTGATATCATCACTCCCTTCCAGAAATCCGATATGCTGCAGATAATATTCATGGCCATGGTACTGGGGCTCGCTGCCGCGTCCCTTTCCAAAAAATATCCCATGGGCCGGGAGATACTGGCAGTATTCAATGCCCTGGCCTCGAAGATCACCGCTGTGATGGTGGCATTTATCCCGTTAGTGGTATTCTGCTCCATGGCTAAGATGATGATCTCCATGAACCTTTCGGATCTGGTCAACGTTATCCTCTGGGTTCCTGTGATCTATTTCGGAGATGTATTGATGATAATCGTATATCTCCTGCTTTTGCTGGTGCTCGCGGGCTTAAATCCCCTGACCTTCCTCATGAAATACTACCCGGCCATGGTTTCGGCATTTACCTTCTCGTCCAGCAACGCAGCCCTGCCCTCATCCATCAAGCAGTGTGATGAAATGGGTGTTTCCCCTAAGGTCTACTCATTTTCACTGCCCCTGGGGGCCACCATCAATATGGACGGAAGCTGCATTACCCTTGTGATCACGGCACTGTTCTTCGCTAAGATATTCGAGATCCCGGTAACAGGCAGTGTACTTCTGTCCCTCTTTATATCCATCATAGTCCTGTCAGTGGGAAGCCCGGGAGTTCCCGGCGGAAACCTTGTATGCATCGCCCTGCTGGTTCCCCAGATAGGGATCCCGGCAGAATCCATAAGCCTTGTTATGGGTCTCTATCCCCTGGTCAGCATGATGCAGACCTGCGCCAATGTGACCGGTGATGCAGTGGTGACTTCAATAGTTTCAAAGCATGAGGGGCTCATGGATACGGAGAAATTCATGAAATGATCGGGAAAAGTGCGGCCTGTCAGGACAGGTTCATCCCGTAGAGGCACTGTCCCGCGGAGATGCCGCCGTCATTTGAGGGTATCAGGCTGTGGGTAAGGACGGAGATGCCCTCTTTGACAAGGCCCTCCTTTACAAGACGGAGGAATAAGGTGTTCTGGAAACAGCCTCCGCTTAAAGCTGCAGTCCTTATGCCGCTTTCCTTGCAGGCTTTACGGATATCGGATACGGTGAGGAGCGATAAGGCATAGTGGAAAAAGAAGGCAAGCATTTTTGTGTCTTCTCCCCGAAGAGCGGCTTCAACTACCATATTAAAAAGAATATCCGTCATCAAAAGGCTCTGTCCGTTTTCAAGGCAGAGCCTTTCTGCTTCCTGTATAAGGCCTAAAGGCAGTATAGTACCTTTCCCGGTGAGTGAGCTCTCCTCATATCTTTCGGCCCCGAACTGCAGTAACATTGCCGCTTCCCCTTCAAAGGAGGACTCCCTGCAGAAGCCAAGGACTGCGGATACAGCATCAAAGAGCCTTCCGGCACTGCTTGACAAAAGGGAATTAACTCCCGTCTCTGCCATGCGGGATACAAGAGATGCCTCTTCTCCGGTGCAGAGCATAAGCCTTTCGGCCGTTTCCCTTATCTCCCCCGGGAAGGAGAGCCTGAGCATTGATACCGCGCTCTTCCACCCCTCCTTTGCTCCGCTGTCTCCCCCAACCTGCATAAAGGGACGGATATGGGAAAGTCTCTCGTACCCCGAAAGATCTGCCCTCATTATCTCGCTTCCCCAAATGCTTCCGTCCCCGCCGTAGCCCGTACCGTCAAAGGCCGCACCGATGACCGGACCGGAAAAGCCGTTTTCCGCCATGCAGGATAAGATATGCGCATAGTGGTGCTGCACTTTGATGTGAGGGATCTTAAGCTCTGCCGCGGTTTCTTCAGCGATCCTCACCGAAGCATAGCCCGGGTGCATGTCGGATATAATGATCTCCGGCTTAAGCTCAAGCAGCTCTTCCATCCGTTCCACACCCTTTTTAAGGACTGTTCCCGACCTTATATCCCCCATGTCGCCAACGTATGCCGAAGGGTAAAGCTTATTACCCTCCGAGATACAGAAGCAGTTTTTAAGATCTCCCCCCAGGGCAAGCACCGTTCTTCTTATCCCTGTGTCCTTAATAGGCATCATAAGAGGCAGGGGTGCGTATCCTCTGGATCTCCTTAGGATACAGGGCTTTCCCTCAAAGAAGTCCATCACGGAATCGTCTGCCCTTGTAAGTATCTCCCTGTTATTGGAAAGTATGATATCGGAAAAAGGAGACAGTTCTTCAAGGGCCTCTTCATCATTTATGCATATCGGGGCACCGGACACGTTTCCGCTGGTCATGACCAGAGTGTCCGGCAGATCCCTTCCGTCATCCAGTGAAAATAATAAAAGATGCAGCGGAGCATAAGGCAGCATCACCCCGAGCTTCGGGTTGTCCGGAGCCACGGCGGGGGATATGCCGGGAACATCCCTTTTTCTTAAAAGGACAATGGGGCGCTGATAAGCCTTTAACGCATTCTCCTGAAAGAGAGCCGTTTCACACTCGCGTTTAACGGTATCCATATCCTTCATCATTACCGCAAAGGGCTTTGCAGGCCTCATCTTTCTCTGCCTTAAAAGCCTTACCGCATTATCGTCATACGCCGAGCAGCAGAGATGGAATCCGCCTATGCCTTTTACTGCGGCTATCCCGCCTTCTGCTATCACCCTTCTCACCTCGGAAATTGCCGAAAGGCCCTTAAGATCCTTTCCCGGCACGTAAAACTCGGGACCGCAGTCATTGCAGCAGACGCTTTGAAGGTCAAACATCCTGGAATCCGGATCCTCATACTCCCTGCCGCATTCCGGGCAGAGGGGAAAGGCTCCCATGCTGCTCCTTTCCCGGTCATAGGGAAAGGACCTTAGAATAGTGAATCTGGGGCCGCACTGGGTGCAGTTTATGAAAGGATGGAGATACCTTCTGTTTCCGAGATCAAAGAGATCCTTCGCGCACTCTTCGCAGATCCCGATATCCGGAGACATGTATTTCTCTCCGGATACATGCTCGCTTTTCCTTATTTCAAAGCCCTTTATACCTGCAGCGCTTTCCTCTGCAATATCTTCACCGCTTTCTTCTCCCTTTGCCGGACCGGTGCTCTCACCGCCCCCGTATTCACTGATCTCCGAACGTATTATCACAGCTCTCTCCGGCGGTGAGGACAGCAGGGCATTATAACACTCCCGCACCCTGTCTTCAGGGCCGGAAGCCATAATTTCCACCATGGAACCCTTATTCTTAACAAAGCCAAGGATACCCCGGGAGTCAGCCTCTCTCTTAACAAAGGGCCTGAACCCCACTCCCTGTACAATGCCGTATATCCTTATCAATCGGTGAGCGATCATACGAACCTCATAATAACTATAACTTTACATCACGGATCGCCTCCTGATCCATGACTATCTGAATCAAAGTGAGACCATTAGGAGGAGCTGTGGGTCCAGCCTTCCTCCTGTCCAAAGCATCAAGTATCCCAGGGATGTCCTCAGGTCTCCTTTTTCCTCTGCCGATCTCCACAAGGGTACCTGTGATTATCCGGACCATGTTGTATAAGAAGCCGTAACCCCTGACCCAAATGCGGATCTCGTCCTCTTCTTTTTCCACAGAGATATGACTTATCTCTCTTACCGTAGTCCTCGCATCCGTGTGGACCGAGCAGAAGGATTTAAAATCGTGCTCTCCCATAAGAAAGGAAGCCCCAAGCCTCATCTTTTCGATATCAAGGTCAAAGGAAATATCCCAGGCATACCTTATCCGTAAAGGATCCGGAATGTCGGTCAGGATTATCCTGTAGAGATAGGTCTTTTCCGTTTTGATGTTCTTAAAATGAAAGTCCGGAGGAACCTCCTTTGATGAAAGGATCCTTATATCGGAAGGAAGACAGGTATTCAGGGCATAGGAAAACCTGTCAGAGGGAATGGTGGAAAGGGTGTCGAATACCGCGAGATTCCCTTTGGCATGCACTCCGGCATCTGTCCGGCTTGCCCCCATTACTTCGATATCCTCACCTGTCAGGCGTTTTAATGCGCGGTTTATATTACCTGCTATGGTCTCCGCGTTTTCCGCTTCCTGCCAGCCGTGATAATCCGTTCCGTCGTATGCTGCTTTTATCAGTATCCTTCTCATCCAACTTACCCGGGGGTTATTATTTCAGACAGCCACGGCATTTAAGATCCGCGTGCGGAACCATGGCATGAGCGCCTTAGTCAGGCCAGGCCGTATCTGCTTAACAGTATGCCGGATGCGATCACAAGAGCGAGGTAGAAAAACAGCACGGCATATGCGGCAAGATCCCTCTTCTTATATACCAGAGGCTTCATCTTGGTCCTGCCTTCTCCTCCCCTGTAGCATCTTGCTTCCATTGCAAGAGCCAGGTCATTGGCCCTTCTGAATGCGGAGACAAAGAGAGGCACCAGGATCGGCACAAGGGCCTTTGCCCGCTCTATCACGTTTCCGCTGTCAAAATCCGCGCCCCTTGCTTCCTGGGCCTTCATGATCTTATCCGTTTCCTCCATGAGTATGGGAATAAATCTTAAAGCAATGCTCATCATCATTGCCACCTCGTGAACCGGCACCTTAAAGATCTTTAAGGGGGACATCAGGGATTCCAGCCCATCCGTCAGGTTATTCGGTGTGGTGGTCAGTGTCATGAGTGATGAGCCGATTATCAGATAGATAAGCCTTATAGCGGTAAAGGCCGCGATCTTTAAGCCTTCATCCGTGATCTTAAATATCCAGAAGCTGAATACCGTGATCCCCGGAGTCAGAAACATATTCAATACCACGGTTAAAATGAGGATAAAAAAGATGCTCTTCATTCCCCTTAGCATATAGCTGAAAGGAACCTTTGAAAGCAGCACAGCGGAAACAAGGAACAGAGTGGCCAGTATCACTGCCGCAGCGCTCCTGAATATGAATAGCGATATGATGAACACAAACGTGCCTGTAATCTTGGTCCTGGGATCCAGTTCATGGATTACGGATCTCGTATCATAATACTGTCCCAGAGTAATATCTCGAAGCATTTTTTATCCTTTACCCTAAATACCGGGAGACAGTATTCTCATTATCTCTCTCTTCGCTTCATCTATGGTGGTAACGTATGGATCTATGTCAAAACCCCTGTCTCTCAGATCATGCATGAGATAGGTGACTGTAGGTGCGGAAAGCCCCATTTCTTCAAGCTCCTTATATCGCATGAAGACATGCCTGGTATCTCCGTCCATTATGATCCTGCCCTTGTCCATGACCAGTATCCTTCCGACATAATTGGCAACATCCTCCATACTGTGGGATACAAGGACTATGGTGATCCCCTGCTTCTCATGCAGATCCTTTATGAGATCCAGTATCTCGTCCCGGCCTCTGGGATCAAGCCCGGCCGTCGGTTCGTCAAGGATCAGGATTTCCGGCTTCATTGCCAGCACACCGGCAATGGCAGCCCTTCTCTTCTGTCCCCCGGAAAGCTCAAAGGGAGAGCTGTAATAATACTCCTCGGGAAGTCCCACGGCTCTCAATGCTTCAAAAGCCGCAAGCTCCGCATCCTTCTGTGACTTGCCTGTATTCTTCGGTCCAAAACACACATCCTTGAATACGGTCTCCTCGAAAAGCTGGTGCTCGGGATACTGAAAAACAAGGCCAACACTGGAACGGAGATCCTTCTTATTGAATTTCTTATCGGAGATATCCTGTCCCTTGAAATAAACATGACCGGAACCCGGCATCAACAGACCGTTCAGATGCTGCACAAGGGTAGACTTCCCGGAGCCGGTGTGGCCGATAAGTCCGATGAATTCCCCCTTCCCTATCTGGAGAGAGATATCGTTCAAAGCCTTTATCTCACCACTGGTTCCCTTTTCATAAAAATAATTCACATGATCAAGGATCAGTGATTCCCTGGGATCCCTTTTGCTCCGTCCCGGATCCGTATAATGTGACGGCTTCTTAGGCTCGCTCACACCTTCAAGGCTGCCGGAATAGAACCTGCCCCCGGTATGCTTAACCATCTCCTGGATGAATTCTTCTCTTGTGAGTATACCCTTGGGAAGGGTAAATCCCTCTTTGGACAGGACATGGGCAAGATAAGTACACTGCGGCACATCGAGACGCAGCTTCTTTAAGGCCTCCACATCGGAAAATATCTCCCTTGGAGTCCCCTGCATGGCGACCCTGCCCTCATCCATTACAAAGATCTTATCGGCATAGATGGCCTCTTCCATATAATGGGTGATAAGGATCACGGTTATCCTTTCCACATCATTCAAGGCCCTCATCTGCCGTATGACTTCCTTCCTGCCCTTTGGATCAAGCATGGCAGTGGGTTCGTCCATTATAATGCACTTGGGATGCATTGCCATTACGCCTGCTATGGCCACCCTCTGTTTCTGGCCGCCGGAAAGCTTGTTGGGGGAATGCTTCCTGTAGGCATACATTCCCACGGCCTTCAGGGATTCGTTAACCCTTTCCCAGATCTCTCCGGTGGGGATACCCATGTTCTCCGGGCCGAAGCCCACATCCTCCTCCACCACGTTTCCGATTATCTGGTTGTCCGGATTCTGGAAGACCATTCCGGCTTCCTGTCTTATATCCCAGAGGTTCTCAGGCTTCCTTGTGTCCTTCCCGTCCACAAAGACACTGCCCTCCCCGGGATATAGGATGGCGTTGATATGCTTTGCAAAAGTAGACTTTCCGGATCCGTTTCCCCCGAGGATCGCAATGATAGAGCCCTTTTTGATGCTTATGTTCACGCCGTCAAGAGCCCTGACAAAGCCTTCGGCATTGCCTTCCTCATCCCTCTTCACATATTCAAATACAAGATCCTTTGCTTCTACTATTCCCATAACCGTACTGTTACGCCGGATCACCCCGATACCGTGGCAGTCCCGCATTTAAAACAAGAGAGGCATCTCTGCCTCTCTTAAATCTCGTGTTAATAGCACCACAAGCTTTATTTCAGACAAGCTCGAGGAGAACTTCCATCGCATTGTCTCCCTTACGGAGTCCTATCTTGACAATACGTGTATATCCACCCTTGCGGTCTGCATATTTCGGGGCTATCTCATCAAAAAGCTTTGCGGGAAGATCAACACTCTTTCTGTCCTTCTTCTTTCCTGTAGGATTCTCCGTTACGGGATAGAGGAATTCCAGCATCTTACGACGGGCATGAAGCCTTGAAGGCAGATCCTTCTTTATCTCCTTATCAACGATATTGAACTTGGTAACAGTGATACCGTTCTCGATATGGAGAAGCTTTCCGTTCTCGTCGCGGATGGTCTCTGAAAGAACCTTCTCACGGTCATTCTTGTCAACTATCTGCTTAACCCTGTGTCCGTCCTTGTCCCTGACGGGCTCCTTGGCCTTGATGGTCACTTTCTCGAAATTATCCTTTTCCTTTACGGCAAGAGTGATCATCTTCTCTGCCAGACTCTGGACCTCCTCAGCCCTTGCCTGTGTAGTGCGGATCTTTCCGTTAAGGATAAGAGCTGTCACCTGATTCCTGAGGAGTGCTTTCCTCTGGGAAGAGGTGCGTCCAAGTTTTCTGTATTTACCCATTTTTAACCTCTTTCATCCGGATGAACTCTTATGGCTTTACCATCCGGCACTAATGCTACTCTACTGCTTCGCTTTCGTTCAACTTAAGCCCCAGCTCGTCTAACTTTGCAAGGACTTCCTCCAGAGACTTGCGTCCAAGGTTACGGACCTTCATCATGTCGTCGGGAGTCTTGTTAATAAGCTCCGCAACGGTATTGATGCCTGCTCTCTTAAGGCAGTTATAGGACCTTACCGAGAGCTCCAGCTCATCAATGTTCATCTCCAGTACCTTCTTGGTCTCGGTGCTGGGAGGCTCAACCATAACATCGGTGGTTCCTGCCACATCCGAAAGATTGATGAACAGGGAAAGGTGCTCCGACAGAACCTTGGCGGCCAGTGAGACCGCTTCCTGGGGAGTGAGGGTCCCGTCAGTGAAAACATCCAGAGTCAGCTTGTCAAAGTCTGTCTGCTGTCCCACACGGGTATTCTCAACGCTTAAGTTCACCCTTTCAACAGGTGTGTATATGGAATCAACAGCTATAACTCCGATGGGCATGTCATCGCCCTTGTTCTTATCGGAGCTCACATAGCCGCGGACCTTTGTGATGGTGAGCTCGATGTAGAGCTTGGTATCCTTGCCGCCGCTTATTGTGGCAATATGCTGATCCTTATTGATGATCTCGATATCCTGGTCAACCTGGATATCCGCAGCTGTGATCTCTCCCTCGCCCTCAGCCTCGATATAGGCAGTCTTGGTCTCATCAGTGGAACTGTTATTCTTAATAGAGAGATTCTTTATGTTTAATATGATCTCGGTAACATCCTCCTTTACTCCGGGAATGGAAGTAAATTCGTGGAGTATGCCCTCTATCTTTACC
>JAFVEU010000214.1 GCA_017475845.1 Lachnospiraceae bacterium
AAGAAAAGGGCTTCGGCCGGGCAAAGAAGAATTTCAAGATAAGAGACTGGGTTTTCTCACGCCAGAGGTACTGGGGTGAGCCCATTCCCATCATCCACTGTCCGGACTGCGGTGCCGTACCGGTTCCCGAAGAGGAGCTTCCGGTGCTCTTACCCGAAGTGGAGTCCTACCAGCCTACGGACACGGGAGAATCACCCCTTGCAGCCATAGATTCATGGGTGAACTGCAAGTGTCCGGTGTGCGGAAAGGACGCAAAGAGGGAGACCAATACCATGCCCCAGTGGGCAGGCTCTTCCTGGTACTTCCTCCGTTATGTGGACGTGAAGAACGACAAGGCACTGGTAAGCCGCGAAAAGGCCGACAAGTACCTTCCCGTTGATATGTATATAGGCGGCGTGGAGCATGCGGTGCCGCATCTCCTGTATTCCAGATTCTGGACCAAATTCCTCTATGATATCGGAGCAGTGGGCTTTGAAGAGCCCTTCTTAAAGCTCTTTAACCAGGGCATGGTCCTGGGACCCAAGGGTGTTAAGATGAGCAAGTCCCTGGGGAATGTCATAAGCCCTGACGATATGATAAGGGATTACGGCTGTGATTCCCTGAGGCTCTACGAGCTCTTTATAGGACCGCCCCAGCAGGACAGCGCCTGGGATGACAGAGGTATTGACGGAGTCTACAGGTTCTTATGCAAGGTATGGAATCTGGTCATGGAGAATAAGGACAGGGACGTTAAGGCGGACAGTGAGCTTATCCGCATAAGACATAAGCTCATAAGCACCATTACCCAGAGGCTTGAGAGCTTCTCGCTGAATACGGTGGTTTCCGGCTTTATGGAATTCAATAATTCCCTTGCGAAGCTGCCGGGAGTAGACAGGGAAACACTGGAAACATATGTTATCTTACTCGCGCCCTTTGCACCCCACATTGCAGAAGAGCTCTGGCAGCAGCTTGGAAACAAGGGATCCGTATTCGCTTCTTCCTGGCCGGAAGCTGACAGCGAGGCCATGAAGGATGACACCATAGAGGTGCCTGTTCAGGTGAACGGAAAGCTTAAGACTACCCTGAAGGTTTCTGCGGATGCTTCAAAGGAAGCTGTCCTTGAGGAAGCAAAGGCAGCCCTTAAGGACAGGATCAGCGGAAATATCGTTAAAGAGATCTATGTTCCGGGCAAGATCGTAAATCTGGTAGTGAAGCAGTAAACAGCCTGTTTTGCCCGAAAGGAAGGCGTTATGTCAGTAAGGAAGACCCTGCTGATGCTGACCGTCAACTATATATTGATCTTTGCCTGGATATTCTTCTTCAGGCTTGAGGAGACCAGCGCCCTGATAATATTTCCCATTACCATGGGAGTGGCGTTTTTCGATACGGTCATGGCCGAGGGACGGTTCAGCGCCTATCTATGGTGCGGCAATCTTTTAATAGCAACTGTTACAGGCATTGTTTTACAGGCATATGTCATCATCAGGGAAACCGGGGACAGGGACGGCGCTTTTTTAAGAGCGGCGGTGGAGATCCCGGCGGCAGTATTGATAATCGGAGTTATTGCGGTCATTTCAGGTCACGAGGCCGCTAAGCTTAAAAGGAGAAGACAGGGCCGGACACCGGAAAACCTGCCTTCCCGCGACAGGGGTTCATATGGGGGGATCAGGAGCAACCGAGGGCTCAGGTCGTCCATGACCTTTCCCGGGGATGACTATGTTTCGGATCATGATGATCTAGTTGATGAAGAAGAGATCCTTGCAGATTTGGAAGAGGAGCCAAAGTTCAGGGTCATAAAGAAGTCATGATGTAACCGTTCAGAATCCGAAGGGTTCTGAATAGTCAGGTCGTGAGCAAAGGAAAGAGGGTAAGTTTGAAATGAAGAAACTGTCGTTGAAGCTGTTGACTGTCGCAATGCTTGCGATCCTTGCACTGCCCTTCTGCTGTCAGAAGGAGGCGAGAGCTGAGGGGGAGCAGATCAATTATCTGTTCACGGGTTTTGCCATTCCCGAGGGGCAGCCGGAGGTGTTCACCGTCGATGCGCCCACCATCGGGATATTGAGGCAGAATCCTGCTCTTGTGGATATATTCGTATCTGCGCTTGCAGAGAGGTACAATACCTCCTTTGCGGTGCTGAACCAGGACGTGGAGAGGGCTTATCTTGCAGGAGTTGTAAACGGTACGGTATTCCCCGGGGATCATATCCCCTGTTACATGCCGGTGGAGACGGCAGCCGCACCTGCGGAGCTTATGCCCGGTGCAAATCAGACCCTTTCTTCACCTGTAAATATGGAGATCAATGCAGGGAACTATATAGATGTCAATATAACCACCCAGACTCTTACTCTTTTCCGGGACGGCGCCGCTGTCTATGCGGCACCTGTGGTTACGGGAAAGGTTTCCGCAGGCCGCAGCACTCCTGAAGGGCTGTTTGCGGTACAGTATAAGCAGCTTAACAGAACCCTTAAGGGAGATGACTATGAATCCTTTGTACGTTACTGGATGAGGATAGTTAATAACGTAGGCATACACGACGCATCCTGGAGATCCGATTTCGGCGGACAGATATACCGGACCAACGGTTCCCACGGATGTATCAACGTACCGCCTTCACTGATGCCCGCTCTTTATGCGGCCTGTCCGGAGGGCACACCCGTCTGGGTACATTCCTGATACCGGGACTTTCTGCTGAATAAGTTCAGATGCCAATCGTACTTTCGGTGTTTGTATCATAAGACTTTTAGAGGATCTGCGAATGGATAATAACGAGATCAAACTTATAAAAACTGTCGATATGGAAAAAAAGTCCACCCTGGTCCGCATGCTGGTCAACGCCGGCATCTCATATCTTGAGAAGTGGGAAAGGGTACCCTTTTTCAGCAGGAAAGAATTTGACGGAGCTAAAGAAGCATGCGTTATTTATGTAAATGAGAACCAGAAGGAAAAGGCGCTGGAGATCCTTGCAGATGTGGAGAACGGGGTGGGAAGTCCCGTTAAGCATAAACAGAAGATAAAGGCGCTGATGGACAGGGAGGAATGATATGCCGGATAATGCCGTTTTTGAGAAGGTTAAAGAATGCTATGAAGATATAAGATCAAAAACAGATTTCGTACCGGACATCGCTCTGGTGCTGGGATCCGGTCTCGGAGACTTCGCAGAGAACATAGAGGTCAAAGAGGTGATAGAATATAAGGATATAAAGGGTTTTCCCGTATCAACGGCTCCCGGACACGAAGGAAGGTTTATTCTCGGAACCCTGGGAGATAAAAAGATAATCTGCATGAAGGGCAGGATACACTACTACGAGGGATATCCAATAACTGATGTTGTTCTTCCCGCCAGGATCATGAAGATGATGGGGGCAAAGGTCCTTTTCCTGACCAATGCTTCAGGAGGCATCAATCCCTCCTTTAAGGCAGGGGACTTTATGCTCCTTACCGGGCATATCTCATCACTGGTTCCCAATCCTCTGATCGGGGCAAATATCCCCGAGTTCGGAGTGAGATTCCCGGATATGACCTATGTCTATGATCCGGAGTTAAATGATATCATCCGTTCTTCGGCAAAGGAACTGGGAATAGAGCTGAAGGAAGGGGTATATATCCAGACCACCGGCCCCTCCTATGAATCCCCGGATGAGATCCGGATGTTCGGAAGATGGGGTGCCGATGCTGTGGGAATGAGCACCGTGGTTGAAGCCATAGCGGCTCATCATGCCGGAATGAGAGTGGTGGCTGTTTCATGTATCGCAAATCTTGCGGCGGGAATCTCCGAAAACAAGCTTACGGAGGAAGAGGTTCTGGAGGCAGGTGTAAAGGCTGCTCCCAAATTCAAGGCGTTATTGATCGACTCTATTAAGAAGTTTTAAGTCAAAGCAGGCGTTATTAGGGGGTTATATATGAGCATTCGTTTTTATAACGGGAAGGTTCTTACTCTGGCTGAAGGAACAACTGTTATCGATCGGGGTGAAGTGATCACAGAGGGCGACAGCATCCTGTACGCCGGCCCTGCAGAGGGGCAGGAATATTCAAGCATAATAAAGGATCTAAAGCCGGACAGGGAGATAGACCTTAAGGGAAATCTCATAATGCCCGGATTCAAGAACTGCCATACCCATTCAGGAATGGCATTTTTACGTTCCATGGCAGATGATATGAAGCTGGATGACTGGCTGAATAAGCAGATCTTCCCCAGGGAGGCGCTCCTCAGCGGGGAGGATATCTACCACAGCACCAGGCTTTCCATCATGGAATATCTTACCAGCGGTATTACCGGGATCTGCGATATGTACCTGGATCCGGACGCCATTGCCAGGGCTGCGGAAGAGACAGGCATGAGATGCGTGCAGTGCGGGGGCTTAAATAATTTTTCCCAGAGTGTTGATAAACTGAATGACTGGTATGAGAGGCTAAATACCGGCAGCAGTCTTACCTCCTTCAGACTGGGTATACATGCGGAATACACCTGTTCCGAAGAACTGTTGAAGAGGGTTTCGGAGCTGGTACATGAGAAGAAGGCTCCACTCTATCTGCATATCTCCGAGACCGAGTTTGAGGTACAGGGCTGCAGGGAGAGGCATGAGGGTCTTTCTCCCTTTGAATACCTGAACAAGCTTAAGCTCTTTGACTACGGTGCAGTGGTCTTCCACGGGGTCCATGTAAGTGATGAAGACTTAAGGATCATCAAGGATAAGGATATCTCCGTGGTTTTGAATCCCGCTTCAAATGCCAAGCTTGCAAGCGGCATTGCACCGGTCAGCAGATACCTTAAGGAAGGGGTCAGACTGGGGATAGGTACCGACGGGCCCGCCAGCAATAACTGTCTCGACATGTTCCGGGAGATGTTCCTTACCACCGCTCTCGCCAAGCTTAGGGAGAATGACGCATCAGCAGTTGATGCCTCAGAGGTGCTCTCCATGGCATGCTCCGGAGGAGCCCGTGCCATAGGGATCCCGGAGTGCGACTGTCTTGCAAAGGGGAAGAAGGCCGACCTTATAGTGATAGATCTTGATTCCCCCAACATGCAGCCCTTGAACAATATCCTTAAGAATATCGTATATTCCGGATCCAAATCCAATGTAAAGCTCACCATGATAAACGGTGTTATCAGGTATGAGGACGGAAGGTTCAATATCGGGGATGAGCCGGAGAATATCTACAGGGAAGTGAAAAAGACCGTTGACAGGATAAATAAGGAAATAGGGTGATAAACAGAGATTACCATGGGATACGATTACAGCAGGGACGAATATGCGGGTTTATCGGGCTACTTCCGGCTAAAGGGTGACAAAGAGCCCCTTGTGACGGTTGATGACATTACATGGAATGACCTGAATATGGATGCCCTGTTCAGGATTATAGATAACACGTGTACACAAAACGGCGGAGAATATCTCTACGATATGCTTCGCCGTCCGCTTATTGCTCCGGAAGAGGAGGCTGTCCTTAAGGAAAGGGGCCGGGTATCCGGACTCTTTATGGCCCGGCCGGAGCTGAGAGACAGGTATTCGGAGGCTCTGGGAGGCAGGGAGAGACTTGGGAAGGCCTGTTTCCGGGAAAGGGTGGCAGGCCTTAATGAGATCCGGGAGGATAATGATCTTATTCACATCCTTGCACTTATCCTGGGACTTGTGTCCATAGCCTTTATCTTTATCCTGCCCCCTTTGGGTTTTTTCCTCTTTATCATCGCTTCAGCCTTTAACGTAGGCACCTATTTCAAGAGGAAAAATGAGATCAATACCTTTCTCCCTGTTTTCAGGAATCTGATCCTGGAGACAAGGGAGATACCAAAGCTGCTGAAATACAGGGCTCCGGAGCTGTCGGAATATGAGAAGAGGCTCGAAAACGCGCTTTTAAGATTAAAGAGCGTGAGCCGCGGCTCTTTTATCGTAATGAGCGGTAAAAGGCTTACAGGCGGCCTGCTGGAGCTTCCCCTGGATTTCCTAAGGATCTTTTTCCACCTGGACCTCTTAAGGTTAAACGGGATGATAAGGGCTGTAAAGCGTGAAAGGGAGGCTGTGGAAGAGCTCTTTAACCTTACAGGCTTTCTGGATGCCATGATATCCCTCTCCTTATTTAAGGAGAAGCTCGGCACCTTTACCGAACCGGTATTCCGTGAGGGCAGCTCTCTTGAGATCAGAAAGGGCTTTCACCCGCTGTTAAAGGATCCAGTTCCCTTTGATGTGGATAATGTTTCCCTTATGCTCTTAACAGGCTCCAATGCCTCAGGAAAGTCCACCTTCCTCAAGGCTGCGGCCATATCGGTACTCCTGTCCGAGACCCTTTACACGGTCCCGGCGGAATACTACTCGGCAGACAGGATGGAGCTCCTTTCCTCCATGTCCTTAAGGGATGACCTTATAAAGGGGGACAGCCTTTATGTCACTGAGATAAAGTCCGTACAGAGGATAGTGGAGGCTCAGAAAAAGGGAAGAAAAACAGCTGTTTTTCTTGATGAGGTATTGAAGGGTACCAATACCGTGGAGAGGATAGCCTCACTTTCTGTGCTGTTAAAGCATATTTCCGGCAATTCCCTGGTTTTTGCGGCCACCCATGATACGCCAATAACCTATATACTGGAAGATCTTTATGACAATTATCACTTTGAAGAACAGGTCACGGAGGAAGGCATCAGCTTCCCCTATGAGCTGAAAAAGGGCAGGACGGAATCAAGGGATGCCATAAGGCTCTTATCTGTAATGGGATTTGATGATACAATAACCAGAGAGGCCTTTGAGTTAAGCGAGGAATTCCTTAAGGAGGGCGAATGGAAAAAGATCTGATGCAGGTCACTCTGTTTTCTGACGGCTCCAGCAGGGGAAATCCCGGGCCAGGAGGATACGGGACCGTATTAAGATATGTGGACGGCAGCGGAAAGATCCATGAAAGGGAATATTCCGAAGGCTTTCCGGATACCACAAATAACAGGATGGAGCTTATGGGGGTCATCACAGGGCTTGAAAAGCTGACAAAGCCCTGCCATGTCCATATAATCTCAGATTCACGATACGTGGTGGATGCGTTTAACAAGCACTGGCTGGACTCCTGGCAGCAGAGGGGCTGGAAGGGGGCAGATAAAAAGCCGGTGAAGAATATAGATCTCTGGCAGCGCCTGCTTAAGGCGGCAGAGGGACATGAACTGGAGTTTACCTGGATAAAGGGGCATAACGGGCATCCCGAAAATGAAAGGTGTGATGCCCTGGCAACAACGGCGGCAGACAGGGCCGCGGAGGAAAATGGGAGTTTGGGATAGCAGTGAAAAGTACGATATAGAGAAGGGGAAGAGGGGTAAGCATATCGTCGGACTTATCTTTTTATGCGGCCTTCTCATAGTGATCGCAGTCTTTAATATGACCCGTTCCTTTTGGGAATATGAGGCGGGAAAGCAGGAATACAGCAAGGTAGAGAAGGAATACGTAAGTCTCGTGGATCCCGTTGAAAAGGCGGCAGCCCCGGGGGCTGAAGCCGAAGCGGAGGAAGAGGAGGAAGAAGAGGAGAGCATATGGACCGAGGATCAGTCCATACCCAACTTAAGCATCGCCCATGATGCCCTGGCGGCAAAGAATCCGGATTATTTCTGCTGGCTTTATATAGCGCCCATCGACGTAAGCTATCCGGTGGTAAAGGGTTCGGATAACGACTATTATCTTCATCATACCTTTGAAGGGGAAAATAACGTAAACGGCTGTATTTACATGGATTCCCAGGCCTGGCCGGATATGAACGACTACAATATATTTATTTATGGCCACAACATGAGGAACGGAACCATGTTCGGGTCACTGAAGCATATACTGAACGACCCGCAGATCGCTCTGGATAATCCCTACTTCTATCTTCTTCAGAAGGATGCGGTTAGGAAGTACCATATCTATTCCGTACATGTGGCCCATCCCATCTCCGATACCTTCCATAATCCTGCATCTGAGCAGGAATATGCGGATTATATCAAAATGGTGAAGGAAGTAAGCATTGTTGATATGGGAGTGGATGTGACCACCGCGGACAAGACCGTGACGCTGTCCACCTGCTCCGGGACCGGTGCCGGTAAAAAGAGGCTTGTGATACACGGAAAACTGGTGGGAATAATAAATCCGGGAAAAGCCGGAGTTTCATATAATTCAGTCAAAGCGTTGTCAAATGAGCTTTGACCGGGTCTTAAAGATCCCCTCCCGTGAGGCAAACGCAGGAGGGAATAGTAACGCATGTTTTTGAATAATCCGGGGAGCTGAGAGATGATATTTAAGAATATCGGGTTTTTCCTGCACAGGATAGTGGAGCTGGATAAGGCCGAGGAATCGGAGAACTTCAGGAGGCGGAGGATGCTTGTGATGTGCGGCGGCGCAGCCCTTCTAATACTGCTGTGCATAGCCTTCAGCGTTTATCCCCTGATGAACGGTTCATATGCCACTTTTGCCACCTATCTGGGCATAATCCTCTCCCTTGGAATATCCCTGGTGGTACTATTCTGGACCAATTCCACAGGGGCGGCAGCCACCATCGCGGCTTACGGGTCCTTCGTGGTGCTGGGGGTGTCCTTTTATTTTAATCCCTATCCCATAAGGGGAGGTCTTGACGGCTTCTGGCTCTGGCTTCTTTTAGTACCCTTCCTGGCGGATTATTTTGCCGGGCTTGTTACCGGATTCCAGATATCTCTCGGGGGCCTTGGTATGTCCGTTGTCTATATGTGGGTCTTAAGGGATCACTTTATCGATTACGGCGGGGATGTTCTGACCTTTTATCCCATGATCTTTCTTGTTGCGGCACTCATCGCCTGGGTCCTGCAGTTTGAGATAGTCTATAACCACAGGATGGAGCTCAAGGCCGAGGAAGCGGAAAAGACCAGACAGGAAGAACGGCTTAAGAACATGGAAAAGGAGCTGGCGGCTTATGAGGAGAATATGAACCTTGTAAACAGGCATCATCATGATCTCCGGCATTATACCAGGGTCTTAAGGCAGCTTCTCAGCGAAGGTGATAACGAGGAAGCCATCCGGTACCTGAATGAGCTGGACGGGAACCTGGAAAACGTAACCTCCATGACATATTGCGACAATAAGCTCATAAACAGCATCCTTTCCATATACCATAACAGGCTGAGAAAGAATAAATGCAATATGAAGATAAGGGCTGCAGTGCCGGAGGAGCTCAACATCACGGAGGTGGATCTTTCCGCCCTTCTTTCCAACATCCTTGAAAACTGTGCGGAAGCGCTGGAAAAGATCCCTGATGAAGAGAAGTTCATGAATGTGAAGCTGGACTATGAAAACGGGAAGCTGAAGGGCAGTGTGGTGCACAGCTGTGTTCCCTGGGAAATATTCGATGAGGAGGTCGTGCGTGTGAGGACTAAGTGGATAAAGAGCTGCATTGGCA
>JAFVEU010000215.1 GCA_017475845.1 Lachnospiraceae bacterium
ACGCTGTTCTTTTGTCCGGGGGGAGCGGAACCAGGACCGGACTGGATAAACCAAAACAGTACCTGAGGTGCGGAAGGCATATGATGGTCACTCACTCGCTTCGGGCCATCCTATGCTCGGAGTTTGTCGATGCTGTGTATATCGTGGCAGATCCCCTTTGGAGAGATGAGATCACGGCAGATATTGAAGATGCGGGACTTGACAGCGGAAAGATCAAGGGCTTTTCCGATCCGGGTGAAAACAGGCAGTGTTCCGTGTTTAATGGATTACAGAGTATTTTAGGAGATGTTGATGCGAAAATGAGGACGGATTCTCTGCCCGGGGAGGATTCCGTCCTTATTCATGATGCGGCCAGACCTTTTTTGACAGAGGAGTTATTGAAACGCTGTTATGACGGGCTTAAGGGATATGACGGAGTTATGCCCGTACTTCCCATGAAGGACACGGTTTATTTAAGCAGGGACGGAGTTTCCGTATCTCAGCTCTTAAACAGGGAAGAGATCTTTGCAGGACAGGCACCGGAGTTATTTAATCTACGGAAATACTATAAGGCGAATGAAAGTCTGCTGCCGGACCGGATCCTTAGGATAAACGGAGCATCGGAGCCTGCCGTTATGGCCGGAATGAGCATAGCTATGATACCGGGAGATGAAGGAAATTACAAGGTCACTACCAATGCTGATGTTAAGCGTTTCAGTGAGTTTATAAAATATTCAAGATAACCCACCACCTTCAGGTGGTGGGAATATCTTGATTTCGGGTGCGGGGTTATAAGCCCCGTACCCGAAGAGCTGCGTAAGCAGCGATTTTATAACGAGCAAAAAGCGAAGCGTTTGCGAGTTTAACAGAAAGAGAGCAGAGCTTGGGATCATGAAGGGATGGATACTGCACAGCATAGGAGATATAAGGTTTCAGGAAACCGAAAAACCGGTACCTGCTACAGGAGAGGTTTGTTTAAGAGTGATGGCGGCAGGCATCTGCGGTTCCGATATTCCGAGGATCTATTCCACAGGTGCCCACAGGATGCCTCTGATACCTGGCCATGAGTTCTCCGGAGTCGTAGACAGTATCGGAAAGGATGTTCAGAAGGCTTTGATCGGGAAAAAGGTGGGCGTATTTCCTCTTATTCCCTGCGGTAAATGCTTCTCCTGTAAAGCAGGACATCCTGAGACCTGCCGGAACTATGATTATGTGGGATCCAGACGGGACGGCGCTTTTGCGGAATATGTGACTGTTCCGGCGGAAAATCTTATTGAACTGCCGGGATCTGTTTCATTTGAAGAAGCTGCAATGCTTGAGCCCATGGCTGTTGCGGTACATGCCATGAGGATCGGGATGGAAAGGATCGGGAAGGAAATCGGCTCGGATCCTGTTATCCTGGTCTGCGGTATGGGGACAATAGGTCAGCTTCTTACCATGTTTCTCCTGGAAAGGGGTTTTTCAAGTGTTTACGTGATCGGTAATAAGGAGGGGCAGAAGGACAGGGCCGTGAGACTCGGACTGCCGGAAAAGCATTTCATGGACAGCAGGAAGGAAGATGTCAGCCTTGTGATAAAGGAACAGTTGGGAGGAGCGGATCTCTTTTTTGAATGTGTGGGTAAAAATGAGAGCCTGTCATACGGCATCGAATGCACAAAGCCTTTTTCTTCTGTAGTCCTTGTGGGTAATCCCTATTCTGACATGACCCTTTCCCGGGATACTTACTGGAAGATCTTGAGGAATCAGGTTGCGGTTTCGGGAACCTGGAATTCAACATTTCTGGGAGAGAACCACCCCGATGCATCAAATGATGACTGGCACTATGTAATGAACCGTCTGGCAGATGGCAGTATCCATCCGGAGCGTCTCATTACTCAGAAATATCTGCCGGAGGATCTGGAAAAGGGTTTTTGCATAATGAGGGATAAGTCGGAAGACTACTGCAAGGTTATGATGGTTGCGAACCGTTAATATGCGGTGGTTTTCCCGGATAGGTTAAGCCTTGTCCATTTTTCTTGTGTTTTACTTAAGAAGTTTTTAATTGCCTGCTTCCGGGCTATGAGATATCATGGATGCAATAAACTTCCGTCATTTAAGATTTTCAGGGAAGTCATTGGGAGGGATCGTTATGAAAAAGAGTCTTTTGTTTTTGTTTATCGCGGTATTTGTACTGTCCGCTGCGGGATGCGGGTCAAAGAGTTCCGACAATGCCGATGCCGGCGGGGCTTATATGGCCGATACCGAGCCTGTCGTGGAAAAAAGCGCAGCCTATGATTCCATGAATTTCGGGGGTTATGAGGATGCGGAAGCAGCGGGGGATTATTATGAGGAGGGGGACTCCGGATATAATGAGGAGGCCGGCCCCGAGTCCGTTAATGAGGGAGATGCGGCGAAGAGTAACCGGAAGCTCATCACAACGGTAAATATCAGCACTGAAACCGATGATGTGGAGGGCTTTGCCGACAGGATAGAAAAGAAGGTCAATGCCCTGGGAGGGTATCTCGAATCCTCCAATATATACTCCGATAAGGATTATTACGGCAATAACAATACAAAGTCCGCGGATATAACCGCGAGGATACCTGCAAACAGGCTGGAAGAGTTCTTAAACGACGTGGACGGGAACTCAAATATCACCAGCAGGAACAGGAGCACCGAGGATGTGACCCTGCAGTATACTGACACAGAGGCTCATGAAAGGGCCCTTACTTTAGAGCAGCAGTCACTGGAAGAGATGCTGATGAAGGCTGAGACCATAGACGATATCATGGCCATCCAGTCCAGGCTTACGGATGTGAGATACAGGCTTGACAGCATCCGTTCACAGCTCCGTACTTACGACAATAACGTGAATTACAGCACGGTTTATCTGAATGTAAGGGAAACAAAGGAATTCACCGTTACGAAGGAAGAGACTGTATGGGAGCGTATCAGCAAGGGCTTCGTTGATAATCTCTTGGACGTTATGGATGCCATAGCTGAGTTCCTTATATGGTTCATAACCCATATTCCATCACTTATACTTTTCGGAGTTGTTGTCTTTGTCATCGGATTTATAATAAAGCTTATTATCAGCTCCAATAAAAAGAACGGGGAAAAGAAGAAAAAGCAGCCCTTCAATATGGCTAAGAAGCAGGCTCCCGCAAACACAGGGGCTCCCGCAAACACAGGGGCTGCCGCAAGCACGGAGGCTCCGGCAAACGCAGGCGCTCCCGCAAAGCAGGCTGCACCTTCCGAAAGAACCGCATCCGCGGAAAAGCCAGAAGCAGAGCAGCAATCAGAAAAGCCCGCAGCAGAGCAGCAATCGGAAAAGCCCGCAGCAGAGCAGCCTGCAGCTGAAGCCGGAAATAAGGAGACGGATAAATAAAAGAGCACCATGGAAACGGAAAAGAAGGATCTTCCCATAGGTTTCATGGATTCAGGACTCGGAGGCTTAAGCGTTCTGATAGAAGCAGTGCGCGAAATGCCCTCCGAGGATTTCCTGTATTATGGGGACTCTGCCAATGCCCCTTACGGGACCAGACCTCAGGAAGAGATAAGAATACTTACATATGCTGTTGTGGACAAGCTCCTTGAAAAGGGTATAAAGGGTCTGGTCGTGGCCTGCAATACCGCCACCGGAGCTGCTGTAAGGAGCCTTAGGGAGGATCATCCGTATCTTCCCATAGTCGGGATCGAACCCGCCATCAAGCCCGCTGTAGAAGCCAATAAAGGCGGCAGGATAATAGTTATGGCCACTCCCATGACCATAGCCCAGCAGAAATATAAGGATCTTGTGGAGCGTTTCAGGGGTGACTCGGACCT
>JAFVEU010000216.1 GCA_017475845.1 Lachnospiraceae bacterium
CTGATAGGGCACATGCCATACCGGTATTTCCTTAAGGCTCCTTAAGAGCTCCCTGAAGCTCTCCACATGCTGTTCCTCAGGCGGAATGAGCTTAAGCCCGTAGGAATCAAAGAACTTCTTTGAGATGGCATAGGTTTCATCCACCACCTTCTTAAGCCCCTCCACATTCTTTTTTATCTGCTGAGAGAGATGTGTGTTCTCAAAGCCCGCTTCCTTAAGCCTCTCTTCGAATTTAAGCTGCTTTTCCCTCTTTTCTCCGTTCCAGTAGTTCACTATCACCACCGGCTTTTCTCTTTTTTCCGTACAAAAAGGTTTTTCGCTGTTCCAGTAATAATACAGATTATAATAATCCCTTTCATCATCAAAGAAAAGCAGGCCGTCATCCTTTATCTCATAAAAGAGTACGCCCTTTTCCACCATATCATCTATCCTGTCATCCGTAAGATAATTATTATTGATGTCAGCGTTTCTTATTTTTCTTTCTTCTTTGATGATATTGTAAAAATCCTGTTTTGAACCGATCTTTTCCATTTTTTGACCTCATACCGCAGGCATCATTGCCCCATCGCCTGTCCCGTATCAGAAATGCATATATACAAAATCAACGGCGTTATATTCCGAGCCGTACATACCAAAGATAAGTATCAGATAGATCCCGAAGAGATATATTCCCCAGCGAAGGGCAATATTTCTCCCTGCGATAGCCTCTCTGAACCTGACTCCCTTCTCCTGAAAGAAATCGATGAGCAATACGGAACATATGGCGACTATCAGGAAGATCAGATAATACACATTGACTCCCAGCCTTAATAAGGTCCCGTCCGTAAATACCCAGGGATTAAAGGTCGTGAAGGTCCTCTTCAGCATGCGGAAGGCATCCGTGGCAGAGCTGGAGGAACTGAAATACCTGCCCACAGTCACAAGGAAATTGGTCCTTAAAACCTGAAATATCCCCCAGGCCGTGCCTTCCTCATTTATATTAAATCTTTCCTTCCATTCACTGTACTTCCCCCTTAAGAGGGTTCCGGAAGAAACAAAGAACGCACTGTACAGGCCGTAAAAGAAATACTTCCAGTTTGGCCCATGCCAGAAACCGATTATAAGAAAGACAAAGAAGGACGCAAGGCTTGCGGGGATCACCTTTCCCACATTGTCCCCCAGAACTCCCTTAAGCTTCCGCCCCAGTTTGTTAAAGGCCTTTGACAGTGACAGCGGGTAGAATACGTATCTTCCGAACCAGGCTCCCAGGGTCTTATGCCATCTGTGCCAGAAGTCGGTGATACTCCGGGCCATATAGGGATGTTCAAAGTTCTCCGAAAGCCTTATCCCCATTATCTCCGAAATACCGCATACTATGTCCATTCCCCCGGAAAAGTCGCAATATACCCTGAAGGTGTTTAAGAAAACTCCCATGAAGATAATGAAGCCTCTGTAGTCGTTTGCAGCATAGTTCTGCATTATCTCGTTGGTGATCACGGAAAGGCGGTCGGCGATCACTATCTTTTTGATGTATCCGTAGAGCATTCTCTGCAGTCCGAAGGTAAAGCGTCTGTAGTCAAATTCATGCTCCCGGTATAATTCTTCAGCCACCCCCTTGTGCCTTTCGATGGGTCCCTGGATGATGGTGGGGAAGAATGAGACAAACAGCGCGAACCGGAAGAAATTGTATTCCGCGCTGTCCTTATCCCGGTATACATCTATGACATAACCCATGGAGGTAAAGGTATAAAATGAGATCCCCAGAGGCACCATTATGGTAAGGGCCGAAATCTCCGTTCCCGGTTTAACGAGACCCAGGATCCCGTTTATGTTTTCAATAAAGAAATTAATGTATTTTACAAAACAGAGAAGGCCGATATTTATAAATACCGCAAGAAGGAGAAGCAGCTTTTTCCTTTCCGCATATTTCTTCTTTACGGCCTTTCTCTCTTCCCTGTTCTTTTCGATCTCTTCCCGGCATAAGCCGTTCTGTTTATCAATCGCTATCGCCAGCAGATACTGGGATATGATGGTCACAAGGATATATCCCACCACCTGCCAGTAACCGTAGAGATAGAAAACAAAGTTCCCTATGAGCAGGACGATCCACTGGAATTTTCGTGGTACCACAAAATAGACGGTGAGAAGGACCGCCAGAAACAGCAAAAATTGTACCGATAACAGTGACATCCGTTAATCCTTATTCCAGAGATTCCACAAGGGAGACTATAGCCTCCAGAGAATTGAAATTCTCAGGCTCCAGCTCATCGGCTGTAATGTCTATGTCGAACTCTTCATTCAGATCCGATACGATCTGGATGATATCGAATGAATCCAGGATCCCGTCATCGATAAGCAGTGTTTCGTTTTCGAAATCCACATCCATCCTGGTCTGCTTTAAGATCTCAAGTACTCTTTCTCTCATGCCTTTACCTTCCTTTCACGCCTCATTCCAGGCTGAAAAACTGTTCCGGACTTCCGTTATATGCTGTCTGGGTAAACAGATCATCCTCTGATCCTGTGGATAGCATATAACCGTTATAAAGTGAAAAGAAACCGTATCCGCCCTTTTCACCGGGAACGGGGATCCAGTCAGCTGCCGCAAGCCCCGTTGTGTTCTCAAAGACTACCCTGTCCCCTTCCCTGTTTCCTCCCTTTTCGGGGGCAAGATACTTTCCGTTTTCCCTGCTCTTTATATGTACCGCTCCTGAGCCTGCATCCTCAATGGTCACGGCTGTGCCTGCACCCTCTCCGTTCTTAAGGAGATAATCCCCTTCGAAGAGTACGGGTGAAGCCTTCATCCGCTCCCCCGCCTCTGCCGAGAGATTCTCTGATCTGAAAACTATCCTGCCATCATCATCCAGTCCGTAATACGCTCTGGAAAGAGGCAGTCCGTCCTTTCTGTCAAGCACGAGGAAATTCAATCCTCTTTCACCGAAGGCGGTGGCCTCGCCGTTTATCATAATATCACAGGCGCTTCCCGCCGCATCTCCCGAGCTTGTAAGGGACAGGAGGAACTCCTCATTATTTTCGGCCTTCCAGTTCATCTCATACTCTATACGCCTGTCATTTGCATAGCTCATCAGAAGCTTTCCGCCATCGATCACAGCCATATATGACTGGTGCGGCACGGCATCAAAGCCCTTTTCCATACCCATGAGCTTAAAGAGCGCGTCGGATTCGCTGTCCGAAAACTCCGTAACATCCTTCCTTCCCGCAATGAGTATCAGATAATCCCCGGTATTCTTCGCCAGGACTCCCAGGTACTGATATATCTGCCCCATGGGCTCCATCCTGCCAAGTACGTTTTCCCTTTCCCAGGTACGGTAGGCCTCTTCATCGGAATTCCATCTCACGGCCGCGCTGCCTTCCTCTCCGGAACGGTCCTTTAATTCCGTATGGGCTTTAAGGTACTCCGACATATATTCGCTGGTCTTATAATTCCCGTAATAATTGGTATGTCTCCCGTTATCATGGGAATCCTTTTCCCAGTTGAGTCCCATTTCACTTCCGTCGTGAATGTCTAAAAGGGTAAGACCCAGGGAGGACATGAATTCCTTTACCTCATCATTCCACTCCTCATTCCAGGCCCTTGTGGGGAACTTCACCGGTACCAGTTCAATGCCCTTCTCCCTGCAGAATTCAAGGGACTTTATGAAATACTCCTTTTCCAGACTGCTTAATTCTCTTTTCTCCCTTTCCGCACTAATGCCGCCATCCGGGGACATGTCAAGCTTCAGGGGATCAGTGGAA
>JAFVEU010000217.1 GCA_017475845.1 Lachnospiraceae bacterium
AAGCATGTTGACGCCGAAGGTGTCCTCGAGTCTGGTCTTCTGATAGAGAAGGTTTTTTATGTTCTCGGGATCCGCTCCCTTTTTAAGCTCTATAACTATCCGGGTACCCTCTTTATCCGACTGGTTTGATATATCGGATATATCCGCAGTCTTCCGGCTCTCCACCAGCGAAGCCACATCCGACATGAATTTTCCTATGCCGGAACCGATCATGGTATAGGGGATCTCGGTGACCACAAGGTTCTGCTTTCCGCCCTTTACATCCTCGATCTCCACTTTTCCCCGGATCTTTATCCTGCCCTCGCCCCTGTCGTAGATCTCCGTAAGCTCGTCCTTATTGACTACTATTCCTCCGGTAGGGAAATCCGGGCCTTTTACTATCTCCATAAGCTCTTTCGTGGAGATATCCCGGTTCTTAAGGTAGGCCTTTTCCGCTTCTATCACTTCCCTTAAGTTATGGGGAGGGGTGGAGGTAGCCATTCCCACAGCGATACCCTCGGAACCGTTCACAAGGAAGTTCGGGATCTTAACGGGAAGAACCTCCGGTTCCTTTTCCGTCTCGTCAAAATTGGGGACAAAGTCCACTGTATCCTTGTCCAGATCCGCTAAAAAAGCTTCTTCCGTGATCTTTTCAAGCCTTGCTTCCGTGTAACGCATGGCAGCAGCCCCGTCTCCCTCAATGGAACCGAAGTTTCCGTGGCCGTCCACAAGGATCTGCCCCTTCTTAAAGTCCTGGGCCATGACCACCAGGGAATCATAAATGGAACTGTCACCGTGGGGATGGTATTTACCCATGGTATCCCCAACGATCCTCGCGCACTTCCTGTAGGGTCTGTCGTGCCTTAATCCCAGTTCGCTCATATCATAGAGAGTACGCCTCTGGACAGGCTTAAGTCCGTCCCTGATATCCGGCAGTGCCCTTGCCACTATTACGGACATGGCGTAGTCTATGTAGTTTTTCTGCATTATCTCGGAATATTCCGTGCTGATTATCTCTTCTTTAATGGGTTTTGACATTGTTTATTTCTCTCTTTGTTTTTATTCGGGACCGCCTCCGCGGATCTTAATAAGGCTGAGGAAACGATCCCTGTTCAGATATCCAGGGCAGCATCCAGAGCGTGGGAATAGATGAATTCCTTCCTGGGCTGGACATCATTACCCATGAGAAGCTCCGTTACCGAAGAAGCCATTCTGGCATCATCGATATTTACCTGCTTTAAGAGTCTTCTCTCCGGATCCAGGGTGGTCTCCCAGAGCTGTGAGGCATCCATTTCACCGAGACCCTTGTAGCGCTGCAGGGTAAAGCCCTTGTGGGTCTTTCTGTATGCGGCCAGAGCCCTGTCATCATAGAGGTATTCCTCCTTCCCCCTTAAGGGCTGGGCCTTGTAGAGAGGGGGCATAGCTATATAGACATGTCCTTCATAGATAAGGGACGGCATGAAACGGTAAAACAGAGTGAGCAACAGCGTTGCTATATGGGCTCCGTCCACGTCCGCATCAGCCATGATTATGATCTTATCGTATCTTAATTTCGTAATGTCAAAATCCTGTCCGTAGCCTTCGGAAAAACCGCAGCCGAAGGCATTTATCATGGTCTTTATCTCCGCATTGGCAAGGATCTTGTCGATGGACGCCTTTTCCACATTAAGGATCTTTCCCCTTATGGGCAGTATGGCCTGGAACATACGGTTTCTTGCGGTCTTTGCACTGCCTCCCGCGGAATCTCCCTCCACTATGAAGATCTCGCACTTGGATGCATCTCTGGACACACAGTTTGCAAGCTTTCCGTTGCTGTCAAAGGAATATTTCTGTTTCTGCAGGAGATTGGTCTTTGCCTTTTCCTCGCTCTTTCTTATCTTTGCGGCCTTTTCTGCACACTCCAGAATGGATTTCAGCACATCCAGGTTTCTGTCAAAATAGAGCTGTATCTCATCTCCCGTAACCTTTCCCACTGCCCTTGCGGCATCCTGGTTATCAAGCTTTGTCTTGGTCTGCCCTTCGAACCTGGGATCCGGATGCTTTATGCTTATGACTCCGGTCATGCCGTTACGTATATCCGCACCGTTGAAATTCTGATCCTTTTCCTTAAGTACGCCGGTCTGACGGGCATAGCTGTTCATAACGGTGGTAAATGTGGACTTGAATCCCGTCAGATGGGAACCGCCCTCGGAATTAAAGATATTGTTGCAGAAGCCCAGCACCTCCTCGTGGAACTCATTGATATACTGGAAAGCGCATTCCACCTGAACATTTTCCGATTCTCCGCTGAAATATATGACGGGAGTGATGACTTCCCTTGACTTGTTCATATCCCTGACAAAGCCCCGGATGCCGTCAGGCTCACTGAAGGTCACCTCTTCGGCAGGACTTATCCTTTTATCCTTAAAATAAATGGTAAGCTCGGGATTAAGATATGCGGTCTCGTGGAGTCTTGACTTTATCTCCTCCGATTTGAACCTTACGGTATCAAAGATCTCAGGATCCGGCTTAAAGCAGATCTTTGTCCCCGTTTTCCTAGTGGTTCCGAGAGACGGAAGCAGCCCGTTGATAAGCTCAACAGTGGGCTTTCCCCTCTCGTATCTGTCATGATTTATGAGTCCGTCCCTGAAGACCGTGATATCCAGCCATTCCGACAGGGCATTGACTACCGAAGAGCCCACGCCGTGAAGTCCTCCGCTGGTCTTATAAACGGTATCGTCGAACTTGCCTCCCGTATGAAGGGTAGTCAGCACCACTCTTTCCGCGGAAACCCCCTTCTCATGCATTCCCACAGGGATACCTCTTCCGTTATCCTCAACGGTGGCGGACCCGTCCTCATTCAAGGTCACCCTGATCTCGCTGCAGTTCCCGGACAGATGCTCATCCACGGAATTATCAACGATCTCATATACCAAATGATTAAGACCCCTGCTGCCGGTGCTTCCGATATACATCCCGGGCCTTAATCTTACAGGCTCCAGTCCCTCCAGTACCTGTATGGAGCCCTCATTATAATTCTGGCTTTCAGTCATCTTCTCTCCTATAATCTGTGTATAAATAAAACTTCGGCACTATATCTTGTGCATATCAAGTGATTTTAACATACTTTCCCTTATCATTCAACGCTTCCTGCTGAAATGCGTTCTCGGGCTGTTGCTATAATACGGCAGTCCCGCAGTTCCGTTTATCTCTGCCCGGCTGCCGTATATGCATTTACGAACAATCAGCCGGCGATACTTAATGAATCCGAGCGTCGTAGTGCGACTGAGCGAGCACGCTTTCCTGCGAGCGACACGAGCACTTGCTACGATGCGAAGGATGAATTTAGTATCGTCCGTGCCGTTCGTAAATGCATATACGGCAGCCGGGCAGATCTGCTTGATACCGGGCAGATCCGCACGATACCGGGCAGATGACAGATCTGCACGATAGCAAAAAGTGTATTACATGAGTTATAATGAAATAAAAAAACAGGCGGGGACAGGAAATGAAGATCGTAATGTTCAAGAATATCGTTGAGAGCCAGGAATTCTTTTCCTTTGAGCTGGCAAAATACCTCCATGCCATGGGGCATGACATCTTTTTCTATGACTGCGGCGATCCCATAACGGCAAAGAAAAAGCTGGACAGCTTTGCCGAGCCCGGAAGCACCGTGTTCTTTTCCTTTAATTTCAACGGGATGATAAACGATCCTCTGCTCTGTAAGAATAACGGAAAGGATCCGGTATATTTAAAGGAGACCGGGATCCCTTTTGTAAATTACGTGGTGGATCATCCCTATTAT
>JAFVEU010000218.1 GCA_017475845.1 Lachnospiraceae bacterium
CAATATGTAGTTGCAATTCATGTCCTATTCGCAACTTTAAGGTTCATACAGGCTTTATCCGTTTATCCTGTCCGCTATTTCCTTTAGCGATGATTCATGATAAAATCTACAGTAGCTGGATGATACGACAACCTTCTGCCTATTTGAACCTACATTGATTTTAAACGGGAGACCGGATGCTTTATGACAATGTCAGGCCGCCGCCTGTTTACAGGGCTTCAGCTTTGCGGCTGATGCAGGAGCGGAAGACAGCGGCTTTGGCGATGGTCACCCACCTGGCGTAAGGTAGGAGTCAACCGGCAGGAGACCGGTTATCTGGTACTTGGAGCATATCACCTTTAGGTGATATGCTCCTTTGCACAGCCGCACCCCGAAGGGGTCTTGCATCGGCTGTGCATCCCGTGATCCGAATTGCACTTGTCGCAGTTCGGGCTTCGATCAAAAATATCTTCAGATGTTTTTGATCGATTCTCCGGCGCTCCGAAGGAGCATTTAATCCGGATGCACTCCTATTTCCCGTACCCCGAAGGGGCTTTTATCGGCTGTGCATCCCGTGATCCGAATTGCGCTGGTCGCACTCCCATCGGACGAAAACATCCCTGATATTTCCTATCGAAACCCGAATTTCAGCAGGCGAAATCCGGGCTATACCCCTGCGTACTCCCTCAGCTTTTCCATTTCTTCCCCGCTTAAACAGGGTTTCATGGCTTCCAGCACCGACTTCTGGTATTCTTCGTAATAAGAGAGCTCTTCAGCCGTCATGATGCTCCGGTCTATTCCCCTGTCGTCCATCGGAACATGGGTCAGGTTCTCAAATTCAAGGAACTGCCCGTCATCCGTCTTCTTCCACTTTTTCACCAGGATCATGTTTTCTATCCTGATGCCGTGTTTATCCTTTTTATATACCCCGGGTTCGTCGGTGACCAGCATGCCGGGCTTTAATACCGCATCATTTTCAAGCCTCTTCCACCTGATATTCTGGGGACCCTCATGGACATTCAGCATATAGCCTACTCCGTGGCCCGTTCCGCACTTATAGTCCATTCCCTCGTCCCACATCCGCTTCCTTGCGATTATGTCCAGATTCTGCCCGGAGCAGCCCTCCAGCCACTTTACATGCATGAGGTTCAGCATGGAACAGGCGGTCAGGGTATAGTCCCTCTTCTCTTCTTCTGTTAATTCTCCCAGAACGATGGTCCTTGTGATATCCGTGGTGCCTCCCTTATACTGTCCGCCGGAATCCACGAGGAGCATTCCCTTTTCCTTAAGCACAACCTCATGCTCATCCGAGGGTTCATAGTGCATCATGGCCGCATTTCCGCCATAAGCGCTTATGGTGCCGAAGGAGGGCTCCCTGAACCCTTCTATCTCCTTACGGTATTTTAGAAGCAGCTCAGAAGCACTCATCTCCGTACAGGTCTCACTTCCCATGCGGGAGCGGAGATCCAGTATGAACCTGCATACCGCAGCACTGTCCTGTAAACAGATCTTTCTCAGATTCCCGATCTCCGTATCATTCTTAAGGGCCTTCATCTCCTCCGTGGGGTTTATTCCGGAGATAAGCTTCACGGAGCCTTTAAGCTTCTTAAAGAGGTAATAGTTGATCTTTCCCGGATCCGCAAGTACCTTTGTTCCCGGCTGCAGCCCATTGATAAAACCCTCGATATTCCAATAATCAATTATCATGGTATCCGTATCATTGCAATGATCCCTTAAAGCCTCGGTGACAGCGTCCTGCTGCAAAAAGAGCACCGAGATATCCTCGGAAACATAGGCATAGCTCATTAACACGGGATTATATTCAACATCCCTTCCCCGGATGTTATATAGATACATGATATCGTCAAGCTTGGTTAAAAACAGGGCCTCCGCTCCTTTTTTCTTAAGCTCCTCCCTGACCTTATCAAGCTTTTCCTTCACACTTAAACCCGTAAGTCCGTCGCTTAAAACCTCGGCGCTGCTCACCGGGTATGCCGGCCTGTTAAAAATACCGTCTGTTATATCATCCTTATAGCTTATGGAGAAACCGGCCTCCTTTCCCGCCGCCTTAAGCCTTTTCCCAAAAGAGGCGGTGACGGTACGGCCGTCAAAGCCCAGCACATCCTTCTTCTTTAATTTCTCTTTAAGGAATGTGATCTCATCCGGAACCCCTTCTTCTCCCATTTTCATGAGCTCTATCCCGGAGCCTTCAAGCTCCTTTTCTGCCTGCACAAAATAGCGTCCGTCGGTCCAGAGGGCCGCCCATTTGTCTCCCACCAGAAGATTTCCGTTGGAGCCGGTGAACCCGGAAAAATACTCCCTTACCTTGAAATAGTCGTGGACGTACTCGGAACCGTGAAAATCAGCGGTGGTCATATAATACGCACTGATTCCCCTCTTCTTCATTTCCTTTCTCAGGGATTTAATTCTGTCTGTTATTTTATCCATTGATATCCTCCGATCTTTTTATCCATAGCCCGGCTTGTGCTCTCAGTCGACAGCACGCTTCCGGGTGCCCGTGCTAATAATAAACCCCCACCAGCATGCCGTCCGCCAGTGTTACCTCCATATCCTCATGATCCGTGGCTTCCTCAAAGCTGTCTATGTGAAATACGTAGATCATATTGTCCGTATGGGAATCGGCATAATCCCTGGCCACATCTCCGGTATTGTAATCAAGAGCCCTTGCAAAATTAAAATCGTTCAGGGTCATATGGTGGTCCACCGCGTAAAATGCCAGGGCATACAGTTCATCCTCTCTAAGCTTCCCCTTATCCATAAGGCAGACATGGGCATACTTTCCGCTGTCAGCAAGCTCATACCAGTACGGATCCGTCAGGTTGTCCTCAAAGGCCTGTGTGTTTCTCACATCATAAGCCCTGTATATGAGTCCCGGCCAGATATCTATCACCTGTATCAGGGCTAAAATAAAAACAGCAGTCTCGCCCAGGGTAGCCCATATGATCCTCTCTCTGTCATCCAGAAAGATATCCAGCTTTTCCAATGCATAAAAGCCGCCGGCCATAAGGAGATACATATCTATCCAGGCAAATCTCCCCGAGGATCTGAATATCTCCAGAAAGTCCTTTATCTTCCCCATATTATCTATGTCTATGAACCAGAGGAGCCTTTCGGAAAAAGTCCCCTTATTTGATGCGGCGAATAAAAGTGACACTATGAAAAGGAGTACTATCCCGGGCCTGATCTTTTTAATAACACCCTTTACGTAAAAACAGCGGATCATAAGGAAGATCGCGGAAATCCCCAGTATAATAAGCATACCCAGACCCAGATAGGCGAAGCCTTCCGTCTGCGCTTCCTGAAACATGGGAAGATATAGCACCCGGGACCACTGGTAACCGTTAAAAAAGGCGTTCAGGTTAAAGCTGTAATACCCGAAGCCCGGTGCCCCCGGAGCCATACCGCTGTCAAAGGCTCCCAGTATCCACGTGTTGACCGCTCCCGGGATCCCGAAAACAAAAGGTATGAGCAGTGCCTTTTTTTCACCCTTTCTCCTTAGAAATACATCCAACCCCGCAAAAACCGCCACCATTCCGCAGATTCCAAGAAAATACAGGTGTATGCCGCTGCATAAAAATCCAAGTATTCCCCAGAAGATTAGCTTTCTTCCCGTGTTCTCCCTGTCATCTTCCTTCAACAACAGATAGAGAGCAATAAGGAGCAGAAAATGGGCCGTAAGTGCCGTATGCCAGAAAGCCCTTTTGATAAAAGCGGGAGTCAGGACGAAGAACAGGACTCCGTACCAGTGGATTAGCCTGTTTTTTACCCTGAGCCTTAGGATCTTTGAAGCCATATAACCCTGCATAAAGAAACAGAAGCATATCCAGATCCCGAAATAATTGAAGGTTTCGGGGATCAGCGCTCTGAAGATCTTGAAAAAAACCGCCAGCAGGGGGATGGAATCGGTAAAGATCACCGAGACCTTATTGGGATAGTTTAAGTTATCCATTAACCCCGGCTTTAACTGCCAGGCCGCATCCTTAAAGAACCTCCAGCCTATATAGTGCGCCCCCGGATCCCCTCTGGAAAAAAGTCTGTATCCGGTTACGTCCATGGCTGAAAAACCAAATAAAAGCAAGAACACCAATATTCCTATAACACCTGATATTAACGCATCCCTGTTTTCCTTAAAGAATGACTTTATCCTCACCATATTTCCTGTATTCCCTGAGTTTTGAAAGGGTCTCATCATCCGCTTCATCCGCAAAACGGGAGGCGAGCCGCAGCATATCCGCATCATTATAGATATCCGCCACCCGGAAATCCATTTCTCCGGACTGCCTTATGCCGAAAAGGTCTCCCGGACCTCTCAGGGAAAGATCCTCGTCCGCTATCTTAAAGCCGTCATTGGAGTTTTTCAGGATATTAAGCCTCTCGTTCTCTCCGGAGTTTCCTGAGGTATCAATAAAGATACAGTACCCCTGGGCATCTCCTCTGCCCACCCTTCCTCTTATCTGATGGAGAGAGGCAAGGCCGAAGCGCTCCGCATTTTCGATCATCATCACCGTGGCATTGGGTACATCCACCCCCACCTCTATGACCGTGGTGGAAACCAGAAGATCCAGCTCGTGGTTCTTAAATCTGTCCATGACCTCTGTCTTTTCCCGGCCCTTCATCCTGCCGTTTAAGACTCCGATCCTTAAGCTCCCTCCGAATACACTCCTTAGCTTTTCCGCATAATCCGTCACGTTCTCGCAGGACATGGATTCGGACGCCTCCACCATGGGGCAGATAACATAGGCCTGGTGCCCCTTTTCCGCTTCTTTTCTTATGAATTTATAGGCAGTGCTTCGGTATTCCGGCCCCACCACGCAGTTCTTTATCGGAAGCCTCATACCGGGCATATCGTCCATTACGCTTATATCCAGATCTCCGTAGAGGATTATGGCAAGGGTTCTGGGGATAGGCGTGGCGGACATTACAAGCACATGGGGGCTCTTTCCCTTTGACAGGTTTTCCCTCTGCTTCACCCCGAACCTGTGCTGCTCGTCCGTGATAGCAAGACAGAGATTATTAAATAACACCTTGTCCTCTATAAGGGCATGGGTCCCGATAACAAGCTGCGCGCTTCCCTCTTCTATTTCCTGTCTGGCCTGCCTTTTTTCCCTTTCCGGCATGGACCCGGTCAAAAGTACGGTTTTTATCGGAAGCCCTGCGTCCTCTGTGAGCTTTCTAAGCTTAAGGGCGTGCTGGGTGGCAAGGACCTCCGTAGGCGCCATGAGTGCTGCCTGATATCCGTTCTCTGCTGCTGTTATCATGGCAAGAAAGGCCACAATGGTCTTTCCGCTGCCTGTATCCCCCTGTAAAAGCCTGTTCATTACCCTTCCGGAGGACAGGTCAGCCATGATATCACTCCAGGCTCTTTTCTGGGCATTGGTAAGACTGAAGGGAAGTGACTCCGTAACCCTCTTCGCTACTGCAGTCTCCATGAGCTCAATACCGTCAGCTGCCTTCTCCCGTTCCTCCTTAACAGCCTTTATATCCGTCATGAAGGCAAGAAACTCGTTAAATGCTATCCTCTTTCTGGCTTTCACCGTATTTTCCATCTTCTCCGGGCGGTGCAGGGTTTCAAGGGCCTCCTTAAGCTCCATGAGCTTAAGCTCCCTGCATTCCTCGGGCTTCAGGAAATCACTGATCCCGGTACCCTTAAGCACCCGGGACACAGCCTGTCCTATGGTCTTTGAAGAAAGGCCTTTTGTAAGAGGATAGACAGGCTGCATAACGCCTGTTAGTTTTTCGTATTCTTCCTTTTCATAATACTTAGGATGCTGTAACTCCATGGAGGAACGGCCTGCCATAGCCCTTCCGTAAAACACCCTTGTCATCCCCGGGTTAAGCAGCTTTTTCATAAAGGGAGAATTGAACCACTTAAGCACCACGGTCCTCCCCTCCAGGTCGGCAGCAGTAACAGAAAGGATATTAAGCCTTCCCGCCCTTACCATCCTCGGCTCTGTTTTTACCGTAAGGAGCAAGGCGTAAGTACCTCCTTCCACCATCTCACTTACGGATCCGGGCTCTGGAAACACTATGAAATCCCTGGGGATATACATGAGAAGATCCCATAAAGAAAAGACGCCGACCCTGTTAAACAGGGCGGCTGTCTTTGTTCCGATGCCCTTTAATGAAGTTATACTGTCAGTCAGATACATGAATAAGCTTCGTTTTCCTGTTATGCCGTGGCAAAAACATCATTCCACCGAAAGTATGTAATAATAGACCGGCTGTCCTCCGTACTGTGTTTCCACAGCAACCTCCGGAAAGCTGCTCTCTATCTCCTTTTTAAGTCTCTCTGCCTGTTCCCCGTTGATCCCCTCGCCGTAATAAAGGGTTATCAGCTCGGAATCCGCATCCACCATTGCTTTCATCATATCCTTCACGGTCTGGTCCACAGACTGGGAAACCGCCAGTATGGAACTGTCTCCTATGCCCATGATGTCGCCGTTCCTGATCTCGTGGCCGTCGATCACCGTATCCCTTACGGCATAGGTGACCTCTCCGGTCTTTATGCTGCTTAGGGAATCCGTCATCTCTCTTCTGTTGGTCTCGGCATCATGATCGGGGATATAGTTTATAAGAGCCGTGATACCCTGGGGCACGGTCTTTGCGGGAATGACATATACATTCTTTCCCTCGGCTATGGATGCGGCCTGATTGGCTGCAAGTATGATATTCTTATTGTTGGGGAGGATAAATACAGTCTCCGCATTTATCTTATTAACTGCCTTCAGGATATCGTCCGTGGAGGGATTCATGGTCTGTCCCCCCTCTATCACAACATCGGCTCCAAGTCCCTTAAACACCTCGCTCAATCCGTCTCCGGCAGATACAGTCACAAAGCCGAAGGGCTTCTTTATCTTGTCCGTTCCCGGCCTGTCTTCGGTCTCTTCTTTAAGGGAAGCCTCCTCCGAAACTCCGCCTATTTCTGTATAACTACCGTTATCTTCCATGTGGAAGAGCCTTTCCTCATGCTCTTCACGCATATTATCCACCTTCATGGCGGTAAGCTGTCCGAATTTCAGGCCCTCTTCAAAGGCTTTTCCGGGATGGTTCGTGTGCACGTGGATCTTCACGATGTCATCCATTGCCACACAGACTATGGAATCTCCGATGGACTGGAGAAAGGCCTTCAGATCTGCTTCATTCTGGGCATTGAACACCCTCTCAAGCTTAATTATGAATTCGGTACAGTATCCGAACTTGATGTCCGCAGTGGAAATATCATCTCTGGAAGCACCTCTTGCAGCACCTGAAGCTCCGCTGACCCCGGCATCGGAAAAGTCGAACTCCGTCCGCCTTCCTTCAAGGACATCCAAGATCCCGTGAAGCACCTCGATAAGACCCTGTCCTCCGGAATCCACCACTCCGGCTTCCTTTAATACCGACAGCAGCTCCGGTGTCTCGGAAAGTACCTTTTCACCGTGTGCGGTAACGGCACCGACAAAGCTCTCCACTGTGAACTCCTCACCGCTCTCCGCCAGCTCTGCCGCCTTATCGGAAATACCTCTTGCCACAGTGAGTATGGTTCCCTCCTTGGGCTTCATAACAGCCTTATAAGCTGTCTCTGTGGCTTTTTCAAGGGCTGCGCTGATAACAGGCACGGTGACTTCTTCATATTCGCTTATCACCCTGGTAAAGCCTCTTAAGAGCTGGGATAAAATAACACCCGAATTTCCTCTTGCCCCCTTCAGGGACCCGGTGGCTATGGCTTTGCAGACCGTGCGCATATCCGCGCTTTCGGGCAGTGCCATTACATCCTTCACAGCAGACATGACCGTCATGGTCATGTTCGTGCCCGTATCCCCGTCAGGTACAGGGAATACATTGAGTTCGTTAATTATCTCTTTTTTTGAACTGAGGTTATATGCTCCACCGAGAAACAGTTTCCTTGCCGTGGAAGCATCTATTCTTTCTATAGCCAAAACTGTATCCTCACTTTTAATCAATGACCTTTACGCCATCAACATAGATATTGATCTTTCCTACTTCAAACCCGGTATATCTCTCAAGGTCATATCTTACGGCATCCACAAGGTTTTCCGCCACCGTTCTGATGCTGACCCCGTATGCGACTATGATGTGGAAATCCACAGCCAGCTTTCCGTCCACAAACTTTACGCTGATGCCTCTGGAAAGGTTTTCCTGTTTCAGGAGCTTTACCAGCCCGTCCTTCATTGAAACAGCAGCCATTCCGACTATCCCGAAGCATTCCGTGGCTTTATTTCCGGCGTACTGCGCTATGGCTTCATTATCTATACTGATATTGCCGAGCTCGGTATTAAATCGTCTCTTCATAACAGCCTTCCTTTCGATAGTATTAGCTGGTCTGATACGGGTCTCTCTGTACTGTTCACTTCCGTAACCAAATCATTATACGAATCTATTCAGAACCCTTCGGATTCAGAATAGATACCATTATACTTCTTTTTCAGTCATAATGCAAAACAAAGGGACACAGGTAAAACCCACGTCCCTTTGGTTTCTTTAAGATAATTATGGAAGTATGAATGTCATGCCCTTTCAACTGCGCCGGAACGCAGGCAACGGCTGCAGACATAAAGCCTCTTGGCAGCTCCGTTCACCTTACATTTCACATGTCTGATGTTGGACTTCCAGATATGGTTAGACCTTCTATGGGAATGGCTAACTTTATTGCCAAAATGAACATTCTTTCCGCAAACTGCACACTGTGCCATGATCACACCTCCTTAAAACCAGAATACCGCTGAATCCTTAAAACGCATAAAACAAGCCCCTCAAGTCAGCAACGTGCATATCATATCAGAATAAAAGAGATAATGCAAGAGGAAAATTTAATTCAGAACACCCGGTATTTTATCCATGCTGATGCTTCCGGACAGGGAATTGGATTCAACTTTGAAATACCGGTCATTACTGTAATATGCTACCAGCTGTTTGTCCCCCTGGTCCTTCTTTCCATGCACTGCCTTAACCGTTTTCCCGTTGACATTGAATTTTACGGTTACAGAGGTGTCCAGAATATCATAATCTTCCACTGTATACTGATAATCCCCGTCTCCCATGTTTCCGGTCAGCCGGTAAGCATAAATGCCGAGTTCCAGGGGATTCTCATAATTATCATGGTGTTTTTTTGTGGCTTTCTTTATTGCTTTCAGCAGTTTCTTATCGGACATGATCTCCGCCTTGGAAAGGCCTGAATTCCCGCTTAACGTGACTGCTCCGGATGGGTCAAAGCCGGCCCTTTCCATGCCTTTTATCTGAAGAAAGTATTCATACCAGACCCCTCCGTCATGATGCTTTAATTTTACTATCTTTCCGTCTGTTGCCACATATCTGATCCCGTTACGGGAAATCTCGATGTCCCCCAGCTCTTTCCTGAAATTCTTTTTATCTGTCCCGTACAGAACATATGCGCTTACCATTGCGTTATAAGTTATACAGACATCATTAGGAAGATGGTGATATGTGGTAATCCTCCCGGTGGGTTCGTTTTTGCTTATTGAATCCTGGATCGGGCAAATGTAATCCAGTTTGTATTCAGTCAGGTTATCGCCTGTATCTGAAACCTTGCAGATTATATGTCCATATTCAGTATTGACCTTTATTCCCTCATCCCCTGAACTGTTATCTGAAATGCTGATATAATGCTCCGGCTCACCGCTCACGGTTCCTTTTACGAACAGCCTGGAAGAAGCTTTTCCGTCGGTGTATACCTGTATCTCCGCACTGCTGCCCTTGTATGAAAAGAAATTAAGGTTAACAGGCGGAGCCTCAGATCGTGTCTTCCGACAGGGATCCCCCAACCCAGAGGTCGTCATTCCTATTCCTTGTATAATTATAATACGAACCGAAATCAACCATCCATCCATTAAGGTATGCAGGTTCATCATCATACCAGGAATTCATGCCGGCAA
>JAFVEU010000219.1 GCA_017475845.1 Lachnospiraceae bacterium
TATTATATCACGAGGAGTAATAAGTGTCAAGAACAAAGTGACATTTAATTTAAAACATTTGTCACTTGCCATGACTGTTCCTTCAGGACGAGGGTTCCTTTTGCAGCTTCGGATAGACTGTTAACTTTGCAGTTTTTTACGCCTAAGGCGCTCTGCTGATAAATATCATACATCAGCAGAGCGCCTTCTGAAAGTGATATTAGTCCTCTTCAGTCATCTCATCCCGGATCATCTTAAGGATCTCTTCATAGCTTTTGCGGCTATTGATGATTGCTTCCCATACTTCTTCTTTTCGCTTGGCATCCCGCTTATCCAGCAGGATTTGAAGTGCGTCTACTGCCCTCTCGTGAGCCGCCGCCGTTCTTGCCACCTTTTCCTGTGCTTTCACGATTTTCTGTTCCAATGTTTCATCTTTGGTTACCCGTCTTCTCATTTTCCATCTGCCCCCTTCCGATTCTTTGCTGAAGCCTCTTTAAGTTGATTGCTGATTTCTTTCGCCCAGTAAGTGACAAGCGGAACATCGATGCCAAATGCCTGCAGGATACGTTTTTGTTTCTTTGTTACTCCATGATCAAGCCTGTACACGTTGTCAGTCTGCCTGGTCATTTCTATCTTCTCCAGTTCTTTTATTGCTGCCGGCACGGTCATATAATTCGGCTTGTCAGAAAGGGTCCGTTCTCCCTCCTTCAAAGACGTGTATATCTTGTTCCGAATGATAAGCGCCACAAATTCCACAAAGATTTTAGCGGCAACGGATTCATTACTATAAACTCGTTCGCTTTTATCCCCCAGATAGGATTTATCACCGCGGAACAGCTTTTCGGACGTATCACGGCTTTTGTATAGCAGGAGGGCTTCCTTCGCGCTCATTTTCTCGGAGGTGATAATGCAGAAATAACCGCAGAGGCTGTTTTCCCATTCAATGACGTCCGTCCGGTCTTCAAGGAACTGGAACTGATGATTCTTGTCATTATAGTGGATACGGAAATAGTGGTGATAAGCCGGCCCGAATTCATACTCCCTGTTTACCTGCTTTTTGGCAAACTCCTTCATCTTCCGTATCTTCTTCGCAATTTCCGCCCTTTCCACCCCTTCTTTAATCGTGTTGTGATAGATATGGAAGTACCGGGTCCGCTCATCACCTTCATACAGTTCGGCACGCACTGTTGTTCCGTAGACATCGTAATCCTCAATATATTTGGCCCATTTATTTTCAAAACTCCCCTTTTTTGACAGGATCAGCCCGTTTACCAGCGCTTTCATCCCTTTCACCATGATAATGAAAGAGTAGTGGTGTTCATCCATGAAACGGATATTGGCCTTGCTGAAATATCCCCTGTCCAGGATGAACCCGACATGTTTGTATCCATATCCTTCAACTTTTTCCAGCATATACTTAAGCTGTACCGTATCAGTCAGGCTGCCTGAATATTTCTCATAAAACAAAGGCTCCTCATTATTCCTGTCGTATGCAACAGTATAATTGAAAATGGGCACTCCCATATCCACCTTTGCATGACCGAATTCAACGATATCCACATCGCCTGCCTGACAGTTTTTATTAGTTGCATCGTATGAAATATATATTTTTTCGCGTCGCGATTTCCCTTCGTTCCACTCATTCAGAAATCCGACACTCTGGTCATCCGTCATGGAGCTTAACAGCCTGGACACGGTGGAATCACTGTAGATTCTCATGTCCGGTGTCAGCAGAGGGTGATTATACGCGTAATCCGGATAGTATTGGGCGGCATTATCCTCGCAGATTATGGTGTATGTCGCCAGATCCAGGAACAGTCCCACGTCCTTTTCGGGCATGTACCCGGAAAGGATTTCCTCAAGGCCGTAATCCCTTATGATCTTACGAATCACCATCCATGTTCCCACACGAAGGCAGCTGCTTCGATTTGCCCTGTCTTTTTCTTCGGGCAATTCCGCATCCGGGAAATACTGCAGGAAATTCCTGTTAGGCAGCATCTTAGAGGGATCCTCATGGTCCCTCTTTCCTATCGTTACCCGTTTGGGATTCGTTTTCTGCGTATTCTTGTCATAAATCCGATCATATTCGTAATAAACGTATTCAGTCCCGGCCTTCTCTCTATACGTGATTTTCCCATGTACTACCGGTATATCAACCTTAAAATCCAAGTACATTCTGCCCTCCTTTATAGGCGTATTTACGCCTATAAAAAGTATAGCACAAAGCCCGGATCTATGCAATAAAAAACGCATAAATCCGGGCTTTTTCTTTGATTTTGAAAAGCAATATCAATTAGGTGTAATTTGTTGCGAAGTTAACATAGACTTCCCGGATAGTGCCTTCGATGGTAAAGCCATCCATGAGGCGTCTGTACTGCTCCGGTGTGATCTCCCTGGCTTCTTCCGGAGTGCGGGGCCACTGGAAGCGGCTCCCCGGGGCAAGACGTTTGTAGAGAAGGCA
>JAFVEU010000220.1 GCA_017475845.1 Lachnospiraceae bacterium
TAATCCTGGGACATTTTTATAAAAAGGGCGGTACGGAAAAGGATCCGGAGGCAGCGGAGGAAACGGCTCCCGCAGAGGCTGTGGTCTCCGAGAACGACCTTAAAGCCCGGGGGACCATGATAGTACTGGAGGTTGACAGGGCAGGAAATGAGATACGTTTCTGCGACCCGGAGAGCGGCGAAGAATATGTGTTAAATACCATCGGAAGCACGGTCTATGAGGATGCCGCCGGGAATCCCATGGTCATGGAGCAGCTTGAACCCGGGGATATAGCGGATATCCTGGTTTCCGTCCATTCCTCGGATCTCTCCTATGTAAAGATCAATAAGGACAGCGATCTCTTTGAATTCCGGGACATAACAGGCTATGACATGAATTTAAATAAGGGGGTCTTTACCTACGAGGACAGGAATTACAGGATACTTCCCGGCACCATAGTGATGGCGGGAGACAGCCTTTCCTCCTTCAAGGAGATAAAGAAGGGAGATGTGCTGACCATTGCAGGAAAGGGCAAGGATCTCTATACCGTGAAGGAGACCGGGGGAAACGGATATGTCCGGGTCACCGGGGCGGAATCCTTCAAGGGAGGCTGGATAGAGCTGGGGAACGTGATCCGTCCCATAGATGACGAGATGCTCTTTACTATCCCCGAGGGAAGCTACACCATGTCGGTAACCTACATGCACTACGGCGGCACAAAGCCGGTCACCGTAACCAGAGGAAAGGAAACAAAGGTGGATGTCAGCGACCTGAAGGGGGATCTCCTAAAGACCGGCGTCATAACCTTTGCCTTTGAGCCCCTTGAAGCAAATCCCACGGTTTACGTGGACGGTAAGATGATAGTGAAGGAAAGCCCCCTGGAGCTGGATTACGGGGTACATACTCTGGAAGTAAAGGCAGAGGGCTATGTGAGCATAAGGAAATACTTAAAGGTGGGGCAGCCCATGGCAAACCTCACCATAGTCCTGGAGAAGGAAAAGGAGGATACCCCTTCCGTAAACCGGGCGGATAAGGATAAAGATAAGGATAAAGACAGTGAAAAGAGCGATCCCATACCTTCTGAGACCCTGAAGGAGACCTTCAGGACGGATAAGACCGATAAGGACTCTTCTTCCGGGAAGGCCTCTTCCGAAAAAGACTCTTCCGGAAAGGCCGGGGAGGATAAGACCGGAGAGGAGGAAAAGGAGGAAGAGGAGCCGGAGACCGTCACCACGGATGTGAACCAGCTCTATATCGACGGACCTGAGGGAGCAGAGGTCTATTTTGACGGGGCATATAAGGGCATAGCCCCCTGCCACTTCACGAAAGACGGGGGCACCCACGTCATCACCCTAATGAAGAACGGCTGCGAGACCAAGAGCTATACCTTAAACCTGTCCACAGGAAAGGAAAACGAATCCTATACTTTTAATGAGCTCATAGAAGAGCATGATGCCTGATAAGAAGGGTGATATCATTGAGAGACCTCTGCATACTGGAATAGTGCCGGCGGATGTGTTAGAATTAAACGTTAAGTAGCAATAGATAAACAGGGGGAAATTATGTCAGTAAAAGGAAAACCGTATTATATCACAACAGCTATTGCCTATGCTTCAGGTAAGCCGCACATAGGCAACACCTATGAGATAATCCTGGCGGATGCCATAGCCCGCTTCAAGAGGCAGCAGGGCTATGATGTCAGGTTCCAGACCGGAACGGACGAGCACGGGCAGAAGATCGAGAATAAGGCAAAGGAGGCGGGAGTCACACCCAAGGAATATGTGGACAGGACCGCTGCCGAGATAAAGCGTATCTTTGATCTCATGAACACCAGCTATGACCGCTTTATAAGGACCACTGACGAGGATCACGAGAAGCAGGTGCAGAAGATCTTTAAGAAGCTCTACGACCAGGGAGATATATATAAGGGCGCATATGAGGGCATGTACTGCACTCCCTGCGAATCCTTCTGGACAAAGAGCCAGCTTGTGGACGGAAAGTGTCCCGACTGCGGAAGAGAGGTACAGCCTGCCCATGAAGAGGCATACTTCTTTAAGATGAGCAAATACGCCGACAGGCTTATCGAGCATATAGAGAGCCATCCGGAATTCATACAGCCGGTGCAGAGGAAGAATGAGATGATGAACAACTTCCTAAAGCCCGGGCTGCAGGATCTCTGTGTTTCAAGGACCAGCTTCACCTGGGGTATCCCGGTGGATTTCGACCCCGGACACGTGGTATACGTATGGCTTGACGCTCTGGAGAACTACGCTACGGGACTGGGCTATGATGCCGACGGCAACCACGGGGAGCTGTATAAGAAGTACTGGCCTGCGGATCTGCACCTTATCGGAAAGGACATCATCCGCTTCCATACCATCTACTGGCCCATTTTCCTGATGACTCTCGGTGAGCCGCTGCCGAAGCAGGTCTTCGGTCATCCGTGGCTTCTGCAGGCGGGCGGCAAGATGTCGAAGTCCAAGGGGAACGTCCTTTACGCGGACGATCTTGCCGATTTCTTCGGCGTGGA
>JAFVEU010000221.1 GCA_017475845.1 Lachnospiraceae bacterium
AGCAGGTTTTTCAAAGCTCTCCCCGTTCCTTTGTCCCATGCTGATATTATATTCATTTCCGTTACGATCCTTCGCAGTAGCCGGAATTAAAAGCTTTGTACCGGCACCGTTATAGGAAACGATATATGCATCGCCCGGTGTTCCCGAATCCACTAATTCCGGATCCTTCCAGTCACTTAAGTTAAATTCATCCCATACCACCTCCGGAGTGTCCTCTGCAAGGGTAAGGTATCCGGGAGTTCCGTCTTTATCGATCCGCAAATATTCATAATCTGTATTTCCTCTGTTATATGCGGTCCCATTGCCTCCTTTAAGGGAAGTACAACCGGCAAATACATCATCACCGGAAAGAACATACCCGGATATACTGCTGTAGGCAAAATCCTGATCGACGTATATGGTCTCCAGTTTCTCACAGCCTTGAAACATAGATGTGAACTCCTGAACAGGTGAAATATCTATTCCCGTTAATGACACCGTCTTCAGTTTTTTACAGCCATAAAACATATGAACCAGAGAATATAACTCCTCATGTCCGCCATCGGTGTCTTTGATCTGTATATTGTCCAGAGATACTGTTTCCAGGTTTTCACAGCCTTCAAAAACGTTTGTTAGGGCGATTTGATTGGGATTAGACATATCGCCCTCGTTAAACCTGAATTCACAGTCGTATAATGATGCCTCCTTTAAGGATGCCATCCCTGCAAAAGTCTCAGCGTTGTACACATTATCATGGATCTCAAAAACCGTACCGCGGAGATCTACCTTTTCTATCTTTACTTCACCTGCAGAATTAGAAAATACTGTTGCAGGATTAACGATGGTAACCCCATAGTCGGTTTTTATCTCTTTAACACCGCTCTTAAAAACAGTATCCGCTTTAGTACCGTCATGCTTTAGCGTGATCAGCTTATTATTCACCCTTCCGGGGAAGTTGAGTTTTGTTGCACTTCCCTTATAACCATATATGATGTATTTGTACGCTTCTGGATAATATACCCAGTCAGTGGTATTGCTCGGATCAAAGGTCACCCATTCATCCCCTTCTGCAACACTTTCTCCCTTAAGCAGAGCAGTGCTTCCTTTGCTCTCCTCCGTGACTTTCCCGCCAGCACCTCCGGCTTCACTCCCGCTGTCATTCCCGGCGGCATCCCCGGCTTCTATCCCGGCGGCATCCCAGGCTGCACTCTTGCTGTCATCCCCGGCGGCATCCCCGGTCTCCTTTACGGCGGCATCCCAGGCTACACTCTTGCTGTCATTCCCGACGGCATCTCCGGTCTCCTTTCCGGCGGCATCTCCGGCTGCACTCTTGCTGTCATTCCCGGCGGCATCTCCGGTCTCTATCCCGGCAGCATCCCCCGACTCATATCCTGTTTCGTATCCGGCAGTTTCACCCGCCTCATTTTCTCTGGTGCTCCCGGCAGCATTTTCTCCGTACACTGGAAGAAGCGACCCCGCCACTAAAGCCGTTGCAACAAGTATAGCTACCATCTTCCTCAATTTCCCGAACATAAGAACCTCCTGGTTAAAATAGTGAAAAACCCCCACAAAAACCATATTACATTATATTGTACGGCCGCGCTCCACACAAGTTTTAAATTACCCCTTCCAACAGTATCCTTGTAAGCGTCAAATAATCCGCATATATCTATTATTCTTCCATCCCACTATAATAGCCCTATACCATCATATACGGAGGATCGTATGGACAAGGATACGGGCAAGATCCGGCTTCAAGAGTGGGTCGCCATCATAAATGAGTATAATGCCAGCGGTATGACCAAGATCGCCTGGTGCAAGGCTAACGGCATTAAACTTCGTCAATTCTATTACTGGCAGTTAAAGCTCCGCAAGCTGGCCGCTGAAAGCATTGGGGATAACCCGCAGTCCCTGTCCCTTCCGGAGAAGGCCGGTTTTTACGAGATTACTCCATCCCCAACATCTTCATTCCCAACACCCTGCACGTCTTCCAATTCTGATTCCGTCGTTCTTGACACCCCGGCCGGATCATCCGGCATATCCCTGGAGTATGGTGGCTACAGGATGAGCCTGGAAAACCATTTTTCAGAAGAAACCCTCGCGTCCCTCCTTAAGGTGCTACGGCATGCTTAAGGATGCAAAGGTAAAACGGATAATCCTGAAAACCGGTCGTACCGATCTAAGGCTCGGCATAGATGGCCTGGCTTCTCTTGTACGTTTTAATTATGGCCTGGATCCGCTTGAGGATGGAACCCTCTTCCTTTTCTGCGGCGTCCGCAAGGACCGCATCAAGGGCCTCATTTTCGAGGGCGACGGCTTCTGCCTCGTCTATAAGAGGCTGACAAGCGGCCGCTTCCAGTGGCCCATGAATCCTGATGAGGCTCGTGACATTTCCCCTGAGCTGTTTGATATGCTGATGGGAGGTTATACGATCGAAAGCAGCATCCGGACAGACAACTCTCATGGCTGAATATTTGGGGCAACCCCTGTTAAAAGCCGGGGGATCCCACGGACTGCCTTTTCTGTGAATGGTGACATTTTTCTGAAATTAAATGTCACTTTCTATTGACATACCTTGAAACAAGTGATACAATAAAGTATATCGAATGTAACGAGGAGGTATCCAATGGCAATAATCACACAGTACCACAAAGACACTGATACGACGTATGTATACGAATCCATAAGCTACTGGGATCCCGAAAAACAGCAGTCCCGATCCAAACGCAGGGTCATAGGGAAAATAGACCCTGAAACAGGCGAGACGGTTCCTACCGGCAGGCGCGGAAGGAAGAAGGCCAAAGCCCCCGATAATGCAAGCAAAGCAATAGAAGAACTCAACAAGGAGCTGGCCGGGGCGAGGGCAGAGCTGGCTGAACTCAAAGCATCCAATTCAAAGCTCTCATCCAGTCTCCGGCGTGAGCAGAAGGAAAAGGAGCATCTTCTCTCCGTCCTCAGAAAAATACAGGCCACGACGAATGGCGCGTTATCCTGAAAGCAGGCGCGCAGATGATGCCTGCAGATGAAGCGGCTTTTGAAAAGTCGCTTAATGCAATGACCAAAAAGGAAGCCATAGCCGCGGCAATGGATCTTTACAGGAAATGCGCCGCCTATGAGACCGCCCGGATAAAAAACAGCAGGGCGGAAGAGCGCTTCCTCGAAGATTACCAAAAGATGAAGACAGAGCTTTCTGAGGCCAGGGAGAAAATACGCTCCCTGGAAAAGCAGAACCTCCATCTGTCCGGCGTTCAAGTCATCCAGTCGAAGTCGCTCTTTGGAAGGAGCTCCGAAAAAACAGGCGACATCCTCAACGGTTCATTTGATGATATCCCGACCGATCCTGTTTCCGAGGATGCAGAAGAAGGGATCCCCTCCGGCTCTGATGATGGCGGACATGGCGGCAACCGCAAACCCAATCCCCAAAAACCTGCGAGCGGCTCCCGGGGCAAAAAGAAACCCGGGAAACGGAAACGCGACTTGAGCGGCCTCCCCTCAAGCGAGGTTTATGAGTATGACATTGATGAACTGAACCGCACTTTCGGCGAGGGCAACTGGTGGTTCGCCTTCTGGCATAAGCATGAACAGGTGGAAGTCATCAAGCAGACGACATACCTTAAGGTCACATATACCCCTGCCATTTCCGTCGGACTGGAGCATGACCTCATTTCCATCCCATACGACGGGGCGCTTATCCCTAAAAGCCTTGCGTCATCATCGCTGGTTTCAGAGATAATGACGGATAAATACGCCCTTTATCTCCCGACCTACCGGCAGGAGCACGCCATGGAACGGTTCGGCATCCCCCTATCAAGGCAGACCATGACCAACTGGGTCAACAGGCTCTGTCGCGATCTCCTCAAACCCGCCTATGGTTACCTGTGCGAAACCCTTAAAACAGCCTCACACCAGCAGTGCGATGAGACACCGTACATGGTCGTGAATGACGGCCTGGCGGCCGGCCACAAAGGCTATGGGTGGATCCACAGGACCAGCGAACTGCTCGAGGGTCCTGAAATCATCATATACTCCTACGAGAATTCCAGGGCGGCTGACCACCTCCGGAACTTTTACGGGGGGCTTTCATGCCACATATCCATTACCTGCGATGCGTACAGCGGCTATACGGCTTTTGAGAATGACAGCCCCGAAGAAATCACCCTCGGCGGATGTTTCATGCATGCCAGAAGAAGGTTTGTCGTCGCC
>JAFVEU010000222.1 GCA_017475845.1 Lachnospiraceae bacterium
GAAGGTTCCCCAGGATGTTCCCGTTGAAAAAGCGATAAAGATAGCTATCACAAACATTATCACAGGCACAAAGTTCAGACCGAAGGTAGCTCCTCCCACTGTGGATGAAACGAAATCCCCGATGCCGAGAGCCTGTGTCATACCCTTTAGGGTCCAGGCAAAGGTTAAAATGGCAATGGCGGGGATCATGAGCTGGAAGCCCTTTACAAAGCTTGCCATAAACTCATTGAAGCTTACCACCTTCCTCGGAATATAGAAGAAAAAGAGGAAGAGCACTGTTATGAATGTAGCGAAGATAAGCGAGATCTCCGCGTCACAGTCCGCAAAGGCTTCCTGTATGTTCCCTGCACCGCTGGAGAAGCCGGTATACATCATGGCTCCCACTGCGGAAACTATGAGCATAAGGGTGGGGATCACAAGATCGAACACCTTTCCGTTAGGGTTTTCCTTCACTTCCTCGGATGACTGGAAATCATCCTTGTGGTCCGTAAAGAGATCCCCGTTCTTTACCGCATTATCCTCATGAACCTTCATCTGTCCGAAGTCGATATTTCTGGCACTGGTATAGATCACCATAAAGAGGGTGAGGAGCGCATAAAGATTGAAGGGAATGGTCCTGATAAAGAGCTGCAGTCCGTTGATGCCTGCATCCTCCGGTACGTATGAATTTACCGCTGCCGCCCAGCTGGAGATGGGAGCTATGATGCAGACAGGAGCTGCAGTGGCGTCGATGATATAAGCAAGCTTCGCTCTGGAAACCTTGTATTTATCCGTCACCGGCCTCATAACGCTGCCCACCGTAAGGCAGTTGAAATAATCATCCACAAAGATCAGCATCCCTAAGAATGTAGTGGCAAGGAGCGCCATCTTCTTATTCTTAATCTTCTCTGCCGCCCAGCGCCCGTATGCTGCCGAGCCTCCGGACTTCTGCATGAGAATGACTATCATTCCCAGCATGACCAGGAATATAAGGATGTTTAAGTCGATATTCTCGGTCATTACCGTGAAAATGGATTCAAAGCTTATCCAGGGATTGAACTGTCCGTATAACAGCGCCCCGGTGATTATCCCGATAAATAGGGATGAATACACTTCCTTCGTGATAAATGCCAGCACAATGGCGATCACAGGCGGAAGCAGTGACCAAATAGTTCCGATAAATACAGAATTCTCCATAACCGATATTCTCCCTTTTGAATAAGGTCTGCAGGATATCCCTGCTCCGTAACTGTCAAAGCCGCACGGGAAAAACATCCTCTCCGTCACGACAGAATAACAAGTAGATTATAAAACAAGAAAGGGCAATAAACAACATAAAATTTATCCGGAAAACAGCGGTGCCTGACAGCGTAAACCGCAAACAGTGTCCTGACCGGGTATGGTCAATATCCGCAGGATATACTATACTTATATAGTGTGTTTTTACACAGTCCGAAGCATTCGCTGCTGAGTGCGTATAAAAGCTTTGGCGTTCAGGCATCACATATCAATTCATTAAAAGGAGAAGGTTCACTATGGTAAATCAGGGAAAGATCTGGATAGGAAACGATACGGAGGGCGAAAGGGTATATCTGTCTCCGGGAATGGCAAACCGCCACGGACTTATCGCAGGGGCGACGGGCACCGGAAAGACCGTGACTCTCAAGGTCCTGGCCGAGAGCTTCAGCGACATGGGAGTTCCCGTATTCCTCTCGGACGTAAAGGGCGATATAGCCGGAATGTGCATGGCAGGAAGCGACAGCGACGATATGAGGTCCCGGATAGACCGCTTCGGCCTTGAGGGCGAGGGATTTGATCTTAAAAGCTATCCCGTAAACCTGTGGGATGTCTTCGGAAGATCCGGAATGCAGCTCCGTACCACCATATCCGAAATGGGCCCGGTACTGCTTTCCAGGATCCTGAAGCTCAATGACCTTCAGAGCGACGTGCTGTCCATAGTATTCAAGATCGCCGATGACGAAGGGCTTCTCCTGACAGATACCAAGGATCTGAAGGCCATGATCAACTATGTGCAGGAGAACTCAAAGGCCTTTGCCATGGATTACGGAAACATAAGCAGCAGTACCACCGGTGCTATCATGAGAGCCATTGTCTCCATGGAGCTGGAGGGAGGCGATATCTTCTTCGGGGAGCCCGCCCTTAATATCTCCGATTTCATCGCAACAGATCACACCGGACGGGGAATGGTCAATATCCTCTGTTCCGAAAGCCTTATAAATAACGGAACTCTCTATTCCATGTTCCTTTTATGGCTCTTAAGCGAGCTGTTTGAGACCCTTCCGGAGGTTGGAAATCCCGAGAAGCCGAAGCTGGTATTCTTCTTTGATGAAGCCCATCTTCTCTTTGACGACGCTTCCAGGGATCTCATGGACAAGATAGAGCAGATGGTGAAGCTCATCCGTTCCAAGGGTGTGGGAGTATACTTCGTGACACAGAACCCCAGGGATATCCCGGACGGTGTCATCTCCCAGCTCGGAAACAAGATAGAGCACGCCCTTCACGCCTACACCCCTGCAGAGCAGAAATCCGTGAAGGCCGCCGCTGATTCCTTCAGGGCAAATCCTGCTTTTGACACCTTTGAGACCATCACCTCCCTGGGAACCGGCGAAGCGCTGGTGTCCTTCCTTGGAGAGGACGGAGTTCCCGAGATGGTTAGAAAGGTGAGCATCCTTCCCCCTCAGAGCTCCTTCGGAAGCATAGATGCCGGCACAAGGGACAGGATCATGAAATCCTCTCTTCTCTATTCCAGATATGCCGAGGCTGTAGATCCCGATTCGGCTTATGAATTCCTGGCAAGAAGGGGACTTGAGAAACTGGCGGAGGAAGAAAAAAAGAAGCAGGAAGCCGAAGCGGAAAAGCAGAGACTAAAGCAGGAAGCCGAAGAAGAAAAGGAAAAAAAGCGGCAGGAAGCTGCCGAGGAAAAGCAGCGGCTTAAGCAGGAGGCCGAAGAAGAAAAGGAACGAAAGAGACAGGAAGCTGCCGAGGAAAAGGCCCGGCAGAAGGAAGAAGCCCAGAGGCTTAAAGAGATAGAGAAGGCCGAAAAAGAAGCGGAAAGGAAAAGAGCCGCAGATGAAAGAGCCAAAAAACGGGCGGTGAAATCCGTAGGAAGTACGGTTGCGGGAACCGTCGGAAGGGAAGTGGGAAAGAATGTGGGCTCCGGTTTCGGAGGCTTCGGAAAGACCCTTGGCGGAAATCTGGGAGCCTCCCTGGGACGCGGGATCTTAAGCACTCTTTTCAAGCTCTGAGATGCAGTCTTTTTCAGGTGCCGGGGCTCGTTGAAAAAAGAAGGCCCTCCGGCACCTGAAATTTATCCTTGCTTTTCTGCCAATTATGGAGTAAAATACGAAGCGCTTGACAAAACCGGCCGGGATCTTCCGGATCCCGTAAAGGGGAATCATACAGTGGTAGTATGACGGTCTCCAAAACCGTTCACGGGGGTTCGAGTCCCTCTTCCCCTGCTCTAGGAAAGCCCTTAAACCTTACGGTGTTAAGGGCTTTTCTGTTGCTGTTTGCGGCTTGTTTTCCCTGTTGACGATATATATGCCAAGGGAGACCAGAATAAGGGATGCAATCCCCGCAAGGGAAAAGGCTTCGTTATTCTCACCCAGGAACAGTGCCGATAACAGAGTTCCCATAACAGGATTCATGAATCCAAGTATGGAAACCCGGCTCACGGGATTGTATTTTAATAGTACGCCCCAGAGAGTATATGCCCCTGCAGAGATAAATCCCATATATATGAGATTGAGAATGCAGCCCGGCTCATAAAAGACAAGGGTCCCTCCCATAAAATGCCCGATGACATAAAGGATCACTCCCCCTGTAAAAAACTGGTAGCCGCTTAATACCACCGGATCCTCATGCTTTGAGAAGATCTTTATGGAGCAGCCGGACAATGCATAGAAAATATCAGCCATGATCATGGCTCCTTCTCCGGAAAGGCTTACGGCACTCCCCGAAACAAGGGCC
>JAFVEU010000223.1 GCA_017475845.1 Lachnospiraceae bacterium
CCCCGGCTCGCCGGAATTGTACTTGCCTTTCCCGCGAAACCTCCTCTAAGGCAAGTACTCCCGGGCCTTCCTCGGCTCGTCCTTGAAATCCCCTCTCGGGATTACTATCCTTACCGCCTTTCTTTCGCCAGCATCCATGCCAGGACGTGGACGCTCTGCTGGAAATTGCCGGAGCGGATCATGTCTTCTATCTCTTCTGCTGTGTATTTCTCCACATTCAGGTATTCGGTTTCATCAAGATCCTGGTCTCCGGTCTTCCGGCAGTTCTCGGCCATGTAAAGATAGGCATAATTATCCGCGATAGTCGCATTTGAAGGAATGGTCAGTAGATGAGTCCATTTATCGGATTCATATCCGGTCTCCTCCAGAAGCTCTCGCTTCGCCGCTTCAAGGGGATCCTCCACCGCCTTCTCCCTGTTTTCTGCCCCGTACTCCTTTCCATCAGACCGTTCAAGCCCTCCTGCAGGGAATTCTGTCGTAACTTCCCTTATCCCCTGTCTGAACTGTTTCACGCAAAGATAATCACCCTCCATATCGGATGCGACTATCACCACATAATCCCTGCGGCTGTATGTATAAAAGGGCTCAAAGACAGTCCCGTCAGGGAAACGGAATGAGGACTGCCTGAAGTCTATCCACTCGTTCTGTACTATATGCTCCGTTTTAACCTCTTCCCATGCAAGGCTGTCATTCTTTTTCATATTGATCCTCTCCTTTGCAGTACCTGTCTGTCTCTCACGTGATCCGGCAACGGAACTGTCCGGCCTCCTGAAAAACGCTGAAAAACCTGTAATGTATTATATCATAACACTCTTATCATGCTATAATGACCGTATATGAAGTACCGGCAGGTCCGTAGAACAGGATCAGCGGCCGGCTTTGAAGAGATCCGCATGAAAAAATATCTGTTCATAATAAAAACTCAGATCATCAAGAGTCTGACATATGAATTCAATGTCTACGGAAATATACTCATGCAGACTATAATAATGATCACGTCTGCATATTTCTGGCGCGCTCTGTACAAAGGGCAGGGCAGCGTAAACGGAGTTGACACAGACAGTATGCTGATCTACGTGATCATCTCATCGGCACTGTCAGTGCTCCTTATCACAAATGTAGAAAGAAGGATCGGCGGGAGCGTTGAAAAGGGAACCGTTGCGACCGATATGATAAAGCCCATCAGTCTTTTCGGTATGTTCTTTGCAGAGGATATCGGCAGCATCACAGCACTTATATTCCAGAACATGCTCCCGATCATTATTATAGGATCCCTCATGATAAAGGTTCCTGTTATGGCTGATATAAGAGACCTTCCTTTGTTTGTGATATCCGTCATCGAATCCTTTCTTATCAACTGGCTGATCGCCGCACTCTTCGGGATGACTGCATTTACCGCGGTCAACATCAATGCTCTCATCCAGGTGAAAAAGCACCTCATACGACTCCTGTCCGGAAGCATCATTCCGATCTGGTTCTTCCCGGAAAGCGTGGCAAACGTGCTTTACGCTCTTCCCTTCGTTTACATATACCAGCTGCCGCTTAGCATTTACATCGGAAGAGGAACCCGGGCAGAATACCTGGCCCAGATGCGTATCCAGTTTCTGTGGCTCGTGATCTTATCTGCGCTGTTTTTTGTGGTGCATGACAGGGTGACCCGGAAAGTAATGGTACAGGGAGGATAAGCATTAATGGAAAGATCGCTTGATACACTTCGTCATTACCTGGACGTTACCGCACAGAATATAAAGATGGCCTTCATGACCATCGTCGAATACCCGTCCAACATAGCGGGATGGCTGATCTCCAATCCTCTTCAGTTTATCATGGGATTTGCCATCATCAAGTTTGTGGTGGAGTCCTTCGGTGAGATCAACGGATGGAATTACGGACAGCTTGCCTTTCTCTATGGATTGTCAGTGATATCCCATGCCCTGTCCATGATCTTCTTCGTTCAGGGCTGGTTCATGGGATGGTATGTGATAGAGGGCGATTTTGACAGATATCTTACAAGGCCCCTCGGAGTTCTGTACCAGTTCTTTTTCACAAACATCAATATTTTCGGGATAACGGATCTCATCCCCGGGATCATTGTATTCATATACGGCTGCATAACATCCGGTGTTCAGATATCCTTCATGTTCGTGATCCGGGTCCTCATAATGCTGATCGGTGCAACGCTTATCCGCGGCGGTATTTATATCCTTATAGGCAGTACTTCGTTTCACACTCGAAGTGCCGTTGATTTCGGCCAGTATACACAGGAGATCATGGATAAGACCACCATGTATCCCATTTCGATGTACCCGGAAAGCATGCAGTTCGTGCTGACCTATCTGATCCCCATCGGCTGGGTGTCATTTTATCCGGTGTCTTCACTCCTTGGCATTGATAACGGCATCAGCGGCGGAACGGCCACTGCCCTTATCACGCTTGCCGTAGGGCTCCTTATGATGTGGCTCGCAGGAGCTTATTTTAACTCGGGTCTTAAAAAATATGAAAGTGCAGGTAACTGACAATGATAGATGTAAACGGATTATGCAAGGATTATACGGTAAAGAAAAAGGGTGCCGGCCTTTCCGGTGCCCTGAAGGGTCTTGTCAGCAAAAACACCGGTGTCATTCATGCGGTCAGGGATCTGTCATTTCATATCGATGAAGGAGAGATTGTCGGATTCATCGGTCCCAACGGCGCCGGAAAAAGCACTACGATCAAGATGATGTCGGGTATCCTTACTCCCACAAGCGGAAGTGTACTGATAAACGGTGAAGATATCACAAAGCACCGGAAGGAAGTCGTTAAGCATATCGGAGTCGTGTTCGGTCAGAGATCACAGCTGAACTGGGATCTGCGCCTTGAAGAGACTTTCGAGCTCTTAAAACACATATACAGGATAGATGCTGATGATTATGATAAGACGATGTCCATTATGGATGACATACTCGGAATAAAGGAGCTTCTCGATAAGCCTGTACGTCAGATGTCTCTCGGACAGCGCGTCAAGGGAGACCTTGTGGCATCAATGCTCCACTCGCCAAAGGTGCTGTTCCTTGACGAGCCCACCATCGGTCTGGATGTTTCTGCCAAATACTCGCTCCGCAAGTTTATAAAGGAAATAAACAAAGTCAGAAAGACCACCGTTATCCTGACTACCCATGACCTGGGGGATATACAGGAGCTGTGCGAGAGGCTCATAATTATAAACCACGGAGTCATGATGGAGGACGGAAATCTTAAGGAGATCACGGACAGAGTCGCCCCGTACAAAACGCTTGTGGCGGAATACTATGATGAGGATGCCCCGGAACATGAAAAGTGCGAGATGATCTCACATGAGGGAAATGTTGCACGATACAGATTTTTAAGATCGGAGATTTCCGCCGCAGATATAATAGCGGATCTGTCATCGAAAAAAGCCCTAAAAGACATTTCCATAGAAGAAGCCGGGATCGACGATATAATAAAGATCGCCTACGGGGATCCTGTTACGGATCCCTCCTGATCGTTACGAAACAAATGACTAAAAACGGCATTTCAAAAATAACAAGACAGTTACGGATCTATGATACGGTTTTTGGCATCTGGAGCGGATCCATATACAGTCCTGCAGATCTCATGAAGACCTTTGGCATATCTCTCCGCATGCTTCAGCGCGATCTGAAGGATCTGAGAGACTGTGGCCTTATCAATCTGAAATATGACAGAGCAAGGGACAAATACATCATCGCAGAAGATACTGTTTCCGATGATACTTCCGGTATACGGAGAAAGCAGCACCTCAAACGCCTGTATCGTATCGGCACTCTGATCCACAGCCTTTCCTGCATTGATCCCGAGAATTTTGAAAGCTTTGAACTTGGTACGCAGGAATTCAGCGAGTACCTGGAGGAAGTCAGAAATGACCCGGAATACAATTCCCCGGAAGATATAGAAACCATGCGCAGGTTCTATATTCCCGATATAGAATTCTATGATCTTAAAGCCGAATACTACGCACTGTTCCCGGACAGCAACGAAAGAACCAGACAGCGGGATTTTGAAGAAATGTGCCGCGCCGGGTTCGAGATCCGTTACAGCAGAAAACACAGGTCATTTGTATATGTGTATCCGTCGTAACCGTTCGGAACAGGGATCTTTGTAACCGCAGGCGGGAAGATATCCGGGGACATCTCTCCGCCGCGCTTTGATACCCTTAGCGCATAAACATCCCGCCTAAGGCCCCGGCATTTTTCTGTATTTCAGCTGACCTCAGAAATACTCTCATAATAATCATCCGGAAAGTAAACCATATAATAAGCAAGCCTTACCGCCATCATCGTATATGAGACAGCGTGGGACTTTGGAAACAGATACCGTATTTTCTCACACACCTGAATATACCACTCCGGCACTCCCGCTTCCCTCATCCTCTCCTTCTGCTCATCCTTAAGACCCTTTCCCTTTCTGACTGAATCCATGATCCTAAAAGCATCATCCACCGGCAGGGACATATCCGTAAGGTATAGCAGGATATCATCTCTGGAGGCTATGCAGTCAGATAGTCTTATTATGCCCTGCTCCACAAACTCCTCCTGATTTCCAAGCCACACATCCGTGCCATGACCCAAGGCCGATATTTTTACCAGGTCATCAAATGTCTCCGGTTTAGCCGTCTTAATCAGAGCTGTTCTGATAAATTCGCTTCCAAATTCGGGAAGATCCTTTATTTCCTTACACTCCGTATCACATAAGAGCTTCAGCACCTTTTCATCATCAAGCGGGATGTCCTCCGTCCGTACGCCTGTCTTTTCCTGCAGGACATGAAGCATATCGTACTGTATATGCCCGAGAATATCGAACTTCAGCAGATTATCATCAATACTGTGGTAGTCAAATTCCGTGATCACGCTTTTCCCATGATAAGTATGGGTAAGCGGTGTAAAGGACTGTAGTTCCTCTCCCCGGGGACAGACGATGATACCCCCGGGATGAGCTCCGTTTCTCCGTTTCACTCCGGTGAGCTTCTCTATGATCTCGTCCGTTTCCTTTCCCTCCGGCATCGGCAGTTCGTTTTTTGCAAAATACAGCTCTGTATTTCTCGCGGCAGTTTTTGCAGACATTGTGGATATTGTTCCACAGCGGCAAATTTCTCCCACGCCCGGCAATTCACCCGCATATTCCTGTATTGCATCTCTGATCTCAGATGCGAAGTTGATGTCTATATCCGGTTCCCTGTCAAGGTTTAACCCCATAAACACTTCCGCCGGGATCCTGTAGCCGCCGTTCTTTTTTGAGAGCGGATTTATTTCCGTTATCCCGCAAAGATATGCCACAAAAGAGGATCCCACCGCCCCTCTTATACCGGTGGGATAACCCTCCTCCAGGGATCTTTTCACAAGCTGCCGCCACATCATGTATAACCCTGAGTATCCGTTTTCCCGGATGGCTGTAAGCTCTTTTCCCAGCCGTTTATTGACCTCTGGATCCGGATCGGCACCGAAAAGCTCTTTAACCTTCTCCATACAGATATTTGTCAGTTTCTCCTCCGCATAAGGATATTCCGGTATAAATCTTCCTTCACGAAGGGGATCTACATATCCGATCTGATCAGCTATAAAAGCTCTGTTATCAAACAGCCTCTCCGGAAGATCACGCAAAATCTCCGGATCACCGGAAGAACATTGCCCAAACAGCTTTTTACAGTCTTCCTTATAGTCCATAAGATGTCCGGAACGGGTAGGACAGCCCTTCTCTGTTCCCTTTAATATCTCCCAGCACTCCCTGTCTTTTTCATTCAAATAATAAGCATCCGATGCGGCGACTACAGGTACTGATCCTGTATTTACCGTTTCATCGCACATATATCTTTCAAGCTGAATCTCTTTTTCGGGCTCGATCCTGTCGAAGGGAACCATTTCAAGAAAATCATACCAGGATAGCTTTTTCTTTATAAGATCCTCGTACTCCTTATCCCCGGTGACCCCCGGTACATGGTCGTAAGAATTGACGGCGGCAAACACTTCTCCCCCAACACAGGCCGAACCTACTATAAGCCCATCCCTGTGCTCATCAAGATATTTCCTCGGAATCAAAGGGCTCCCGTCATAGTATTCCAGGTTTGACGCCGTAACGATCCTATACAGGTTTCTTATCCCCGCATCATTTTTTGCATAGATTAAAACCGGATAAACGTTTCCGTCCTCCGCAAGAAGATTCCCTTCCAATCCATAGATCACCTTAAGGAAATCCTTCTTATCCGCCTTTCTACCGGAGCGGCGGCAGCGATCCTCATATTCATTCCACAGTTTAAGCCATGTTCTGTATGCCTCCGGGAAGGCCTGTACATTGCCGCGATCCGTGATCGCTATTGCCTTATATCCCTTTTCACAGGCATACCGGACCAGCTCCCCCGGCGCAATAAGTCCCTTTCCCTCTGACATTTTTGTATGGCAGTGAAGCTCTATGATACCGCCTGCACTGACCGGAGCCGTCTCTATCGTCACGGTTCCGGCCCCTTCATCGTCAAGATAATGCTTTATGATCTTTTCTCTCTCCAGATTATCCGCCTCACGGCTGTACTCCCTTACAGGAGCTTCAACATATTTCCCTTTCCCGTCAACATTTATCCGATATATCATATCCGCTTCCTCCCTGTCTGTTTTTGAGAGCCGCGCCATCAGAGCCCGCTCCGCGAAAGAGTGGCCTGCGTACCCCCCTTTGATAAAAGTGTAGCACAGGCAGGATCAGGATAGCGTCAGCTTGATGTCGTGTAAACACCCGGCTTTCGGTATGGCGGCGGAGTCTATATCGTACCGGGAAATGAACATCTCTCTTCTGTCTTTCAGGTTAGTGGAAAAGACATTCTGTATACAGGCTCAAAATCTTCGCCCACCTGCCTTGTGTATGGAAGAGACTTAGAAGTGGAAAGCTATGCAGACAACGTGAAAAAGGGCGTTCTTATCTCTCGAGGCTTATAAACCTGCATCTGTTCAGGCAGGCAATGAGTTCCTGCTTTCGCACATATGTGAGGCCCTCCGGGACATATGACGAACCCCGGAACAGAATGTCAGGTCCATACTCTTCCATCCGGCCGATGATCTCATCTGCCATATCATTTAAGCTCTTTCCTTTTGCAAAGCATCTTTCCGCAAGGAAAAGAAGCAGGCGGCAGAGGGCAGTGCTCTGCCCGCTGCAGACAAGCTGCTCTATGTATCTAAGCTCCACCGTATCGTGGTCTATCATAAACCCGTCGGTACCGAGAGTCTTTGTCTTGATCCTTCCTTTGAAATCAATATGTTTCTTAAGGATCGGATACCTGGGACGTATGTCAATGATCCCGCCTGAAGCATTATCTTCCTCTGTTTTATGGACAGCTGCGGATGCCTCCTTCGCCTTTAAGGTTATGTCCACAGCCCTGTAATTATCCATCTGGATAACAGTATCTGCCTTGCTGAAATATGCCCCGAAGCTCCCTGCGACCATAATGGTGGATATGCCGTTTTCGGATAAGGGACGGATCTTGCCGATAAAGGGAGTTATGGGTTCCTTGTCAGCTGCGATCACACTTTGCATAAGCGCATCCCGTATCATGAAATTGGTAGCACAGGTATCTTCATCAATAAGGAGCAATTTACATCCGCTTTCAACCGCTTCAACAACATTGGCTGCCTGAGACGTGGATCCGCTAGCATCCTCCGAAAAAGAAGTGCTTTGTATCCCGGCCATCCGGGAGGTTATTGATAAAGGATGAAATATCCGTACCATGAACGCTCCTTCCATCCTCTGCTCTTATCTTCACTGCAGTGCTGTCAGTCATCACATACTCACGGCCGTCACCTGCGATATGGTCATAAACTCCAAGCTCCAACGCCTTAAGGAGAGTGGATTTACCGTGATATCCGCCGCCCACAATAAGGGTCACGCCCTTCTTTATCCCCATTCCCGAAAGGCTTCCCTTATGGGGAAGCTTCAACTCCACCTTAAGGCTTTCCGGGGAACAGAATGGAACCGCTTCCTTCATGGGAAGGGCTGAAACCCCGCTTTTCCTTGGCAGCACAGAACCGTCTGCCACAAAAGCACATAATCCCTGCCTTTCCATTTCCTGCCTGATAAAGGCCTGATCATCCGAAAGGAAGATCACCTTTTCAAGCTCATCCGCAAAGCTTTTACTGAAATACAAGGCCTTTTTCACGCACTCGGGCAGATATTCAAAAAGGATCTTCTTAAGCTCCCTTGAATTAATAGTCCTGCCGTTTGCCGGAAACCCGACATGAAGCCTGTACGATATATCACCTGTCTCCGGATCTATATGCATCGCAGTACGTTCAAGTATCTCCTGTCCCGGACAGCAGGTGGAAATGATCCCGCTCTTTCCGGAGCCTGCGGCCTTTCTGTCAAACCCGGCTGCAATTCCATGAAAACGTCGTGCAAGGAAGTCCTGCAGAGAGATCCTGCGGTGTCTTTCCCCATAGTATTCCTTCGGGAAACCCGACTTACTTCCTTTGGCCGTGACAGTAAGATGAGAGGGAGACGCAAAGGGATCTCCCTGCACATGGTCTATCGTCAGGATATGGCTTCCGAAATCGTAGCTTCCCTTTGTGGCTTTATATGCGGGATACCCTTTATGGTCTATCCCGTCCAATAATGTTCTAAGATCAGAATCTTTTTTCATGACAGCTCTCTAACCTCCATAGAGGGATTAATATGATGACCGTGAGCAGAGGAGCTATGCGTACAGGCAGGATTTCAGTAGATCATCACTCTGCAATTCAGTTTCCCTTTTTTACTGAAACCAGACTGTTCTTCAAAATCAAACTTACCAAATCCCCTTGCACTGACCACATCTCCCGGATTCAATGCCTTTGCGTTTTCGGTACAGATGATCCCGTTCAACTGAATATATCCCGCCTGAAACAATTCCAATATACCCTGCCTCGACAGATTGAACACTTTTGCAGCAACTGCATCTACCCTCAGAGAAGACACCTGGATCATCTTCTCCCGCTTTTCAGGCAGAAACACCTCTCCAACCCCGTCGATCATGCTGATCCTAACAGTTGTATGCCTTATCCTCGTCAGGTTTTCAATAATGAAATCCGCAATGCTGTCTCTGCAGAAAACGCAGGCCTCTTTACCGCTTACAAGAATGTCTCCCAGCATCTCCCTCTTTATTCCGAGATTCATAAGGGCGCCAAGGAAATCCCGGTGATTCAGATCATCTGCGAATTTAGTCATAACCGACACGATAGAAAGGACAGAAATAGGGAATGGCTGCCGAAAGCCCAGATCTTCCTCCTTTCCGAATCTTATCATCCTAGGCGTTTGCGAAACGCCA
>JAFVEU010000224.1 GCA_017475845.1 Lachnospiraceae bacterium
CCCTTTTCATCCCTCTTCCTCAATTCCGTAAGGAAATGACGGAAGTTCAGGATGGTGCCGAAATTCTGTTTTCCCGCCAGCATCTCCACCACTATATCATCCCCGCATACAAAGCAGAGCATAAAAGACATAAGGTTATTTGCCTTATCGAAGGAACAGCAGCTTAAGACCTTGCTGAAATCCGGCTGTTTCAGGACTGCAGCGGAATATCCGAAATCCGAAAGAAATGTAACGAACTCATTTGTTTCGGCTGCGGAAAGGGACTGCACCGGAACGCATCTTCCCTCATAAGGCCTGGAAACATGCTTAACGGCCTTTTCATTCTTTACAGCGTTCCTCTGGTAAAAGCAATAGGTATCGGCAACCGCTGTAAGTAAAAAGCCCGCATTCAGGAAGAAGGCCTTCAGATCCTCCTGCCTGTCCGCAAACTCGGAGGTAAGGAACAGTCTTCCTCCGTCCCTGCCCAGATCATAGAGAAAGCTTAGGAAGGCGCCTGCTATCCCCTGCCGTCTGAATTCCGGAAGTATATAAAGAGACTCTATGGAAAGAAGGTCCCCGTCATCATCCACCACTGCGGTTCCGGCAGGAGTATTCCCGTCTATAAAACCGAAGGTCATCCGCTTTCCCCGGACTTCTCCCCGTGGGTCAAACAGGATAATCTTGAAAAAATCTATATTATCCCCAGTAATGGGAACTATGGTCACCGGTTCTCTCAAATTCATTCCTCCACAGGCACGATCTTTCCGTCCTTAATGGTAAGCTCGCCAAGCTCCGCAAGAACTTCCTCCCTGAAGGAAAGCTCGTCCTCATCCTGGAAACCGATGAAAAAGATCTGATCTATGGCATCATCATTAAAGAAGAACTGGTTCTCGTCTCCGGTCATACCGTAGGGGTAGATGACTCCCACATAGTCGTAGATCTCTTCCATTTTCTGATCGCTTAGGATACGCCCCGTGATCATAAGCTTTCTCTGTCCTCCCTTTAAGAGAACCACTGAACCTATGGGCAATAAGTTTTCATACATTTTGATTTACCTCCGGTGGTCTTTTCTTTATGTTAAAGTAAGCGAAATAAACATTCTGTTGTCCTGAGATCGGATTTATGGCTTTTTCCCGAATAACAGGGATCTGACTCCATTCTTTATCCCGGCCTTGGCCTTCCAGTATTTCTCCGTTACAGTCTTGACCACCTTCTTCTTGATCTTCTTTACGGGTTCAAAACTCCCGATCCATTCCTTGATCACTCCCTGAAGTACTGACCAGTCCACGTCAAGACCGACCTTGAATCCGAGAAGTGCCTGAAGGCCCACGCTGGTGCCGATCCCGCTCTCACCGGCATAGAATCCTGCGGATGCCCCCACGCTTCCCGCCTGTCCGGCAGCAGATATCCCTATTCTTATCCCAAAGATCGTGAGACCCAGAGAAGCGGTTGCTGTTGCCGCCGCAGCCTCAACTCCCGCATGGAGCGCAATACCGTTTTTGATCTCTTTCGTTTCATCCACGGTTTCCACGTTAAAGGTACCTGTTTTTGCATAAGCAGCTGCTGTAGCTGTACCCACTTTGCCGGATATCTTGCCATCTATCCCGAAAAGATCCTTAAAGAAGTGAAGTCTGGCCTTTACCCTTGATTTGGCCAGGTGACCGCCTGCTCCGACTCCTGCTCCGGCCACATAACTGATACCGGAATCCTCGTTATATCCCAAAGAAGCGCCGATGCTTCCCTGTGCCTGGGCTCCCACAAGCGTTCCGTTGACACCAAAATCAAAATAGTCCCTCTTATATTTGTAGCTTCCTTTGGCGCCCTTGGCCTTCACCCTTGCATGGGCCTCAGCACCTATGGTCCCACCCTTAAAGGCTTCGGCCCTGCGTTCTTCCTTCTCAACCAGGCCTGAGTTTGCATTTGAATACCTGTAATCCCGGCTCATGCCGTCAGTACTTACGCCAAGGACCCCGCCGTGCTCCGACTTCAGGGAAAGCACCTCCGCATAGCCCTTATGCCTGGTCTTCTTTCCGTTATAAAGATCATGACGGGCCACCTGGATCCTGTGCTCATGAGTCCTTACGTAACCCTCTTCCTCCAGCTTCCTTAATTTTATCATTATGCCAAGGTATTCCTTAAGCTTCTCCTGGCCCTGAGCATTGCAGCTGTTCATTTTCTCCTGTAGTTTTTCAATTGGCACCTCATTTGTATCCGTTTTCCTCAGCACCATATAAAAGGGGTTGTAGATGAGAGCCATCTTCGTTTCGTAGAATTCCGTGATCTTCCCTAACTGCTCCTTCTTATTATCCAGTTTTTCCTTTGAAGGAAGAAGCAGACCATATTCCTTTTTCAGATCCTTAAAGGCATTTTCATCAAGCTTTGTTACTTCGTCAATAACGGTATTAAACTTCTTCAGCTTTCCATACAGACTGTTAAAATACTGAACAAAGACTTCGTCGTTCTTGTATCCCATAAAGTCTGTTTCTTCAGCCAGCAATTCCTTTAAGTCCGTAAGATGTTCATACCTTGTAGCTGTTTTGGGCTGCGTATAGCCCTCGGTAGCCACGCTGCC
>JAFVEU010000225.1 GCA_017475845.1 Lachnospiraceae bacterium
ATGGATGCGAATTTGGGGCGGCGCGTCATGCTGTGTCAGCCCTTGGCGGTGAGCTTAGAGTGTTTCGTCGAGACACGAGCACGGAAACCGGGTACATATGTCACCTTCCCCGCCATCGAAAGATTGCAGTTCCAAGGTGGATTGATGTGTTTATCCTGTGAAACCTTCCGCCTTATTCCTTCATCATGCAGATCAGCCCGAAGGTACCGACTCCGACATTGATGGCAATGGCCGGAGAGGCCTTGGTGACATAGACTTCGTCAAAATGAGCATACTTTTCCACTTCTGACCTTATCTTATCCAGTTCGTTTTTGGTAAGTCCCACATGGGAAATGAACAGTATCCTCTTATCGATATACCTGCTGTTCCTTAAGGCGTATGAAACAAAGGACCTGCGGGCATGATCCCAGGAGCCGAGGCGCAGTCCGCCCATTCTTATCTTTCCGTTTTTCATGACCAGGATGGGGCGTATCAGGAACGCCTTTAACATCTTTGCCAGACTGTTGTTTATCTGATGGGAATCCACCATGTTGTCAACATTTTCAACTAAGAACGAGGTCCGGATCCTGCCCCTTATCTGCTGCAGCCTTTCAAGTATCTCATCCAGCCTCTTTCCTTCCTCGGCCATACGGCATGCCTCTACGGCCATTATCCCCTGCCCGGCGGAGATCTGTTCGGAATCCACAACATAAACGTTATTCAGCTTCTCCGTGGCTTCAAGTGCCCCGTGGATGGAAGTGTCATATATCTTTCCCGATGCGGAGATATGGATGACATTATTTGAAGTCTTTAATATCTCCGAGAAAAATCTTTCAAATTCCGGAGTGGAAATAGGTAAGAGGGCCGCCTTCTTTTTCCTCCCGGCGATATATGAAAGGATCGCGTCCGAATCCATATCGATACCATCCCTGAAGCAGCCCCCCTCGGTCTTTACCCTTAAGGGAACCGTGGCGATATTGTACCTGTCCGCAAGATCTCTGGGGATCTCCGACACGCTTGACATGGTGACCCGTATGTTGGTCTTTTTCGTTCCGCTATCTATCCAGGAAACGCTTTCCTCCAGCACGTTCTCGTCCTTAACCTCAAAGGCAATGACCTCCTTAGGCAGCAGCCTTCTGAGCTCTGTTTCCAGGGTATTACCCGTAACCGGCTTCAGCACATAGGCATCAAAGCCCTCCTTTTCATAGAGCTGGCGGCTCTTCTGGTCGGCATTGGCCGTAAGTGCCACGATCTTTGCATCCCTGGAGCTGCCTCCGGTCTGGGAACGAATGCGCTTCATGCACTCTATACCGTCCATCTCGGGCATCAGGTGATCCATGAAGATAACATGATAGTGTGTATTCAGAGTCTTTTCCAAAGCCTCTGCCCCCATGGATGCGGTATCTAACTGCACTTTGGTATCCCTTAGCAGCTTCTTTATCACCAGGAGATTTGCAGCTGTGTCATCCACCACCAGTATCCTGGCATCAGGGGCCTCAAAGCTCTGATGGTAGGACCTTCCGGGGTTATCATCTTTTTTCCCGTACATATCGGTCCTGTCAATGGGGTTCGCATCCGTAACGGTCTGGGGGATCTCCACGATAAAGGTTGATCCCCGGGTGTAAATGCTGTTGACTGTGACCTTCCCTCCCATAAGCTCCGCAAATTCCTTCACTATGGAAAGGCCCAGTCCCGTACCCTCTATATGCCGGTTCCTGTCTTCATCCACCCTCTTAAAAGCATTGAAGAGATAGGGAATGTTTTCCTTCTTAATCCCCATTCCCGTGTCCTCCACGGAAAAGATCACCGATACTTCCTTTTCACTTAAGCTCTCACACTGGACAGAAAGGGAAACGCTGCCTTTATCCGTGTATTTCACCGCATTGTTCAGGATATTGATAAGTATCTGTTTATCCTTATCTCGTCACCCATAAGACCTTTGGGGATATCCGGGGCGATGTTCACGTTGAACTGCAGGTTCTTCTCCATGGTCCTTATCTGGATCATTGAGACCACCTCGGTTATCATTTCCGCCGTGCTGTAATTCACGGTATTCAGCTGCATCTGTCCCGACTGTATCTTTGACATGTCAAGGATATCGTTAATGAGACTTAAGAGCATCTTGCTTGCAGCCTGGATGTTCTTCGCATCCTCCTCCACTTCATCCGACACGTCTTCTCTCAGGATCATCTCGTTTAAGCCTATTATGGTATTGATTGGAGTCCTGATCTCGTGGCTCATGCTGGAAAAGAAGCGGTTCTGGGCCTTATTAAGCTCATCGATCTCCTCTTTCTGCTTTTCCACCATTTCATTATCCCTGCGCAGGAGATAGACCTGGAAGGTGATCATAAGCGTCATGATAAGGCTCACCACGGCGAAGGAGGTAAAGGAATCCATGTAGAACTCCAGCTCGGTATGGGGTATCACCACCTGCGGGTAACGGTACCCTATGTAATAGCAGACCGCCGCCACCACAAACTGGGAGCAGAGAAGAACGATCCTCTCCCTGCCTCTTATCAGCATACTGGTAAAGAGCATGGCAAAAACAAACCAGATGATCGAACCGCCGTAGACGCCTCCGCTGGTGAAAAAAACCACGGGGAAGAAGACGAAGATTATCATTGCTGTGAGGACATTGGCCGTAAGCCTTATCCTGTCGAACTTTAAGCCTAAGAGTATGGCGACTGTCAGGATAAGAAATGCAAAGAGCATGGCAAAGATACCCTCGATATTCTCTCCGAGGATAAGACTGAAAACAAAGGCTGCGATCATGCCTCCCAGGGCTATGACCGTAAGCAGAACAAAAAGCCGCTCCTGTATGTCCTTTCTGTTGTCAAACAGGTACTCCCTGATCTTCCTGATGCTCATTCTCCGAACCGTATGCCTCCGCTATCGCATTGACTGTTTTTCTGTACTCCGGAACAAATAAGGGATAGTGCTCTTTCACAAAAGCCCTGTCACCGTTCTTTGCCGCTTCTTCCAGTTCCCTTGCCCTCCGTGAAACCTCTTCCGCTCCTATCATCAGCGAAGAGCTCTTCACGGAATGGATACGTATGGTGAATTCGCTTAGGTTCCCTTCCGCAAAGAAAGCGTCCAGCTCCTTCTGTTTATTTTCCGAATCCTTTAAGTATTCCTGCAGGACTGCAATGTACATATCCCTGTCATTTAAGCAGCTGTTCATTCCCTTCCCGCAGTCGATACCGCTCTTTCTCAGGGTATCAAAGCCCCGGTCCGCGGTATCGCTTTCCGGAACAGGATCCTCTTCTGTCCGTACCGTATCGTAATATCGGATTGACGATTCCGGAAGGAGGTTTAAGAGTATCCTCTCCAGCTCTGCATTCTCCACCGGCTTATTTAAGAAACCGGAGAAACCTTCATTGATAAATCTTTCCTTTGCGGTACTTACGGCATCTGCCGTAAATGCCACCATGGCGGGGACGCTCCCTCCCCCCGACTCCTTAAGCGCCCGGATCCGGCCCGCTGCCTCTATGCCGTCCATTCTCGGCATCATGTAATCCATGAAGATCAGATCATAATCCTCATTCCTGCACATATCC